>JASFWU010000068.1:0-10215 GCA_050049035.1 Akkermansiaceae bacterium
GATGGGATTGAAGCTGGGCGACAATGCCATCTCGGCTCTCGTCACCCGCTCTCTCGCGGAGATGACCCGACTCGGCACCGACCTGGGCGGCCAACCCGAAACCTTTGCCGGCCTGTCCGGCTTGGGTGACCTCATCGCCACCTGCTTCTCGGTGCACTCCCGCAATCACAAGGTCGGTCTTGCTTTGGGACAAGGACACTCCATTGACGAAGCGGTCAACGAGCTTGGCATGGTCGCCGAAGGGGTTCCCAATACCCGGTCAATCTATCAAGCGGCCCGACGCGCCGGCACCAGGACTCCCATTCTCGATGCCGTCCATGCCGTAATCTACGAAAACGTGCCTCCCGCCGAAGCCCTCGATCGCCTCTTCCGACAGCCACCTCGCCAGGAGGTCTAGGGGAGCGAAGGCGTCCCGCCTTCGTATCATTTTTATTCAAAGGCGGGACGCCTTTGCTCCCCTCTAAAGACTCCCGTCCATCAATCGCTTGCGGTATTCCGCCAGTTCTCCTCGTGTTTCCTCGGACACCACAGGATACTCCATCGAGAGTTTTTCCAGTTCCTGACGAAGGATGTTCGAGACGATGATGCGCATGTTCTTTTTATCATCGGCGGGCACCACAAACCACGGAGCCTCGGAACGGGCAGTCTCGCGTATCGCCTCTTCGTAGGCCAGCTGGTAGTCATCCCAAAATCCCCTCTCCTTCACGTCACCGGGATTGAACTTCCAGTTCTTTTCCTCTTCATCGATGCGTGCGACAAAACGATCTCTTTGCTCGTCCCGGCTAAGGTTGAGAAAGAACTTCAGAACCTTGGTCCCGTTCCGCTCGAGGTGGGCCTCATGATCTCGAATCGAGGCGTAACGGCCTTTCCAAAGCTCCTCGAGATTCTCTTGGGGCAGTCTTTGATACTTGGTCACAAACTCAGGATGCACTTTCACCACAAGCACCTCCTCGTAATAGGAACGATTAAAAATGGTGATGTGTCCGCGACGTGGCAGATGCTCCTGGCTGCGCCAGAGAAACTCATGATCGATCTCTTCCTCACTGGGGCGTTTGAAAGAATGCACCAAGACCCCGTGGGGATTGATTCCTGACATGACACTTCGGATGGTGCCGTCCTTGCCCGCCGCATCCATGGCCTGAAAGACACACAACACACTGTAGCGGTCGTGGGCATACATCATTTCCTGCAAGTCGTTCAGCACCTTGCGGGATTCCTTCATCTGCTTCTTGTAATCAGACTTATCCTCGTAAAAGCGACCAACTTCGTTGGGCCGTTGGGACAGGTCAAACACACCTGTTCCATCCACCCGGTAGTCCGCAGCATTCACCTTTTCATTCATGGCAGTCATCCTATCGAAATGAACCGTTGCGCCCATCTCTTTTCACAGCTCAAGAGCATCAAACTGGAAGTTTGACGCCTCATAAGCGATCTGACACCGTCCGCGCCATGCTCGACACGCACCACCACCTCTGGGCCTACAACTCCGAGGAATATCCGTGGATCCCCGCAGGCTCGCCCCTCGCCCAGGACCAGCTTCTCCCCCAGTTGGAAGCGGCGACATCGGCAGCCGGGGTAACCGGCACCATCGCGGTGCAAGCCCGTCAGATCACCGAAGAATCGAACGACCTCCTCGCGATCGCTGACCAGACCGACCTCATCTGCGGAGTGGTGGGATGGGTCCCCCTGATCTCCGAATCGGTTGCCAACGATCTCGAAGCACTCGCGCCCCATCCAAAGTTCGTCGGAGTACGACACGTCCTGCAGGATGAACCCGATGAGTATTTTCTCCGTGACGACTTCCACCGCGGGCTCTCCTTGCTCCCCTCGTTTTCCCTCCGCTACGACCTTCTGCTTTTCCAACGACAGATCCCCGTGGCCACCCAACTTGTCGATCGGCAACCGGAGCTTGGAATCATCATCGACCACATCGCCAAGCCCGAAGCTCGAAGCGGTCGGATTGAAAAGGAGTGGCGGAACGGCATGAAGGAACTGGCCAAGCGCGACCAGATTCTTGGAGTCAAGTTTTCCGGACTGGCCACCGAGTTTCCAGACGGCGACCCGATCGATCCTGACACCGTCCGGGCTTACTTCGAAGAGACCCTTGAGATCTTTGGGCCGGACCGGGTGATGCTTGGAACCGATTGGCCCGTTTGTCTTCTTCGACTCGATTCCTACCAGTCATGGACCGACACCGTGACCTCGCTGGTCAGCAGTCTCTCGTCCGACGAACAGAATCAAATCCTCACTCAAAACGGAAAAATCGCTTATCAACTCGAAAGTTTCTCTGGCAAGTGAATCGATTCTGCTTTTAATTTTACAAAAAACGCGTTTTTAACTCCATCCCTTGAGCCTCAACCGGACAGAATACAAGTATCTCATTTCCACTGGCGAAATGAAGACCCTCCAGGAGAAACTGGATGAGACCCTCGTGGTTGACAGTCTCGCTTCCGAGGATGGTTGCTACCCGATCATTACGGAGTATTTCGAAACGCCGGATCGCCAGTGTTATTGGGAGAAGCAGAGAAATCTCGCCAGCCGTCGCAAAATCCGCGTCCGGATTTACGGAACTGAAGAAGGCAAGATTCCGCCGACCGGTTTCATCGAGATCAAGCACAAGCATTTTGGTTTCGGGGCCAAGAGACGCCTGTTCCTCCCGGTGGAAGAGGCCATCAAGTTTGCCGATGGTGACTATAGCCTCCTGCATGGCAATCTTCGGAAGTGGAAGCGGTCCGAAGAAATGATCATCAAGGAATTGATCGATTTGGTCGAACACCGGGGCTATGAGCCCGCGATTCAGCTCCGCTACGACCGCAAGGCCCTGATGAGTCCCGATGGCCAGCTGCGCGTGACTTTTGATACCAATTTGAGGTGCCGCTCGGAGCTCCTTAGCCTCCAGCCTGATGATTCCCGGTTTGAGCACTACATTATCCCGCCTGACAAGGTGATCCTGGAAGTCAAATCCGTTGGACCGGTCCCCTACTGGTTCCGCTGCTTTGCCAGTGAATGCAAGCTGGTGCGACGCGGATTCAGCAAATTCTGCACCGCGATGGAGAACATCGATCCGGTCCTGAAGGAGCAGAGGGCCTCAAAACGGCAAAAAGTTGCCTAGGCAGATCGCCAAAAATCACCTACACCCCGCTCCCACACAATCTATGGACGCCATTCTCGCAAGCCTCGAAGGAATCTTTCAGTCACTGGACGAAACCCGCCAAGCTGATCCAAAGCCTCTTGAGGTTCTTGGTGCCATGGCCCTGAGCTTCTTCCTCAACATGGCCATCGGCTTTCTCTACAAGGCAACCTACAAGGGAACCCGGTATACTCAGGACTTTGTCCATACCCTGATCATCATCGGAACAGTCACCACCATTCTCATCATGGTGGTCAATGGAAACGGTGCGGTAGCATTCGGGATGTTCGCGGCTTTCTCGATGATTCGATTCCGCCGGAACCTCGGCCAATCGCGAGACCTCGGATTTGTTTTCTTTGCGATGGCCACCGGAATGTGCGTGGGTGCCCGTCAGTATGAGATCGTCCTGGTAACAACCCTCATTGTCGGCCTCGCGATCTGGTTCATGTCCAAACAAGACGCCTTCGCTCCCACAAGGGCCTCCCACCAGCTGCGGATCCGCGTGAACAACGACGTCGACTTCTCGATCGCCTTCAAAGAGATCTTTTCCAAGTTCACCGATGCCACTGAAATGATCAGCGTTGAGTCGGTGCAGGCCGGAATGATGAGTGAACTTCGCTACGGCATCATCCTAAAGAAGGACGTTAACGTGTCCGATTTCATGGAGGAAATCCAGATCGCCTGCGGAAACAACCGGGCCATGCTGACTTCTACGTCACGCGACCTCGAACTCTAGAGGTCGCAATTTTCAATTGCTCGGGGCTTGAATGCCCCAACCGGCAACGCAAGACTCCGCCCACCATGTGGAAGGGCCGATTCTCAAAAGCGACCGCTGATCTCGTCCAGCAATACGGGGAGTCCATCTCGTATGACTGGCGACTCTATCAACACGACGTAGCGGGATCGATTGCTCACGCCCGGGCCCAGGTGAAGGCCGGTCTTTTGACCGAAGAAGAGTTTTCACAAATCGAAACCGGACTCCGCGAGATCGAGGCCGAGATTGCCGCGGGCACCTTCGAGTTCTCCATTGAAAAGGAGGACATCCACATGAACATCGAGGCTGCCCTGACCGAGAAAATCGGTCCTGCCGGAGCCAAGCTTCATACCGCTCGCTCGCGAAACGATCAGGTCGCAACCGATACCCGGCTCTACTGTCGGAGTGCCGTCGATGATCTGAGCCAGCTTCTGCGCGACCTGCAAAGTGCCCTCCTTGATCGCGCCGACAAGTTCGCCGATACCGTCCTCCCGGGCTACACCCACTTGCAACGTGGACAGCCGGTCACGGTGGGTCATCATCTTCTGGCTTACGTCGAGATGTTTGCGCGCGACCTCGACCGTCTTCAAGACGCCCGCAAGCGCCTGAACGTTTCCCCGCTCGGCTGCGGAGCCCTCGCCGGATCGACCATCAACCTGGACCGCGATGCCATCGCCCGGGAACTTGGATTCGATTCCGTGAGCCAAAACTCGATGGATGCGATCTCGGACCGCGACTACATCGCCGAGCTCCTTTTTGCCTTCTCATTGATTGGCGCTCACCTCTCGAGGCTTTCGGAGGATCTCATCCTCTGGGCATCGAGCGAATTTGGCTTCGTCATCCTGTCCGATGCCCACACCACCGGCTCCTCGTTGATGCCGCAGAAAAAGAACCCGGATGTCTGTGAACTCACCCGCGGAAAGACCGGCCGTCTTTATGGCAATCTCACCGCCATTCTCACAGCGATCAAGGGCCTTCCGCTCACCTACAACCGCGACCTCCAGGAGGACAAGGAACCGCTCTTCGACTCCATCGACACCCTGACCATCGCCTTGAAGGTGAACGCTGAAATGATTGCCGAAATGGAAATCAATCGTGAAGCCTGCGAAGCAGCCGCCTCCGACCCACTCCTTCTGGCCACCGATCTCGCCGACTGGTTAGTCAAAAAAGGCATCCCGTTCCGTTCCGCTCATGAGTTGGTAGGAAAAGCGGTCGCCGCTTCGGTCAATTCAGGAACACCCCTCGACCAGCTCGATCTCACCACGGTCGACCCGGCATTCACCGCTGAAGCTTCAGCCGTTTTCGATCTTCAAACCGCCCTCGCGGCGCGCACCAATCCGGGCGCTCCTTCGATCGAAAATGTCCGCGCCCAGGTCGTCCGATGGAAAGCGCAGCTCTGACTATTTCCGCCCAAGCCAGGACCACCTTTTGCTGAATTCACGGCGAGTGAACTTTCGGGGATCCTCTCCATTGGTCAGCGCCTCGGCCCGGTCGGCCCTCAACTCGAACTCCATCTTCACCTCGTCTCCGGCAGTCCACTTGCGGCCGCCGGATTTGGTGGTCGAATTTGCACGTCGCGGAATCACAAGAAAAGGATTGGTGGGCAGATACCACTTTCCAAACTCAATCTCGATCGCTTTGTGGGCCTGATCGGCCAACTTCTTCATCGCACTTGCAAGCGACTGAGGGTCAAGGGTCGTCCGCACCGCAACCACATCGGCACAAAGATCGCGGGCCTGTTCATGCCAGCGTGGGACAAAAACATTCACGAAAATGGCCATGAAGTAAAAAATACCCACCGGGTGATGTCCTAAAATCCACCCCGGCAAAAATCCCAGCACACTCATCCAAGGCATGGTCCACCAGACCACTTCCGCCTTACTGGCCAGGCGACACCATCGATCCCGCATTCCCGCAAACTGGGCGGCGACCAGGGCCTGGAGTTCATATCGGGTCAACTGTTCGACTGCTCCCCGCGTCGCCACCACCACCTCGCGACCGGTGCAAGGCAGCATCGCGACATTGGCGATTTTGCAATTCTCCAGTTGGATGCTCTCCACCGGTTCACCAAGAGCAATCGCGATCTCATGAACAACATTCTCAAACTGGGCTTCGCCGGGCAAAGGCTTCAGATGTTTGCTGATCTTGTCGGCGAACTTCTCCAACGGCAGGAGCAGAATCACGATGGCCGGAACGGCGAGTGAAATTGCAATGACCGCGGGAAGTGGCAACAGAGGGCGGAATTCCTGATCGAGACACCATGGAAAGACGAACATCGACCATCCCAGGCACACCTGGAAAAATGCCAGCAAGGCATTGTTGCGGGCCACCGTTTCAAGTCCGCCAATCATGACACCGGATGTAAACCTCAGTGGAGTCCATCTTTCAAACTCAAACCCGTCGCCGAATCCTCCACCTCCATCACCTTCCTCGGAGTGCCCACCGCCACCACATGCCCACCTTCGTCCCCTCCGGTGGGTCCCAAATCGATGAGGTGATCACATTGCGCGATCACGTCGAGGTTGTGCTCCACCACCACCACGGAATGACCGGCATCGCGCAATCGAAAGAGCACTTCAAGCAAGACCTGCACATCCTGGTAATGCAATCCGGTGGTCGGTTCGTCCAAAAGGTAGAGGGTATGTCCGGAGGCACCCTTGGCCAACTCGCAGGCCAGTTTGATGCGCTGGGCTTCTCCTCCCGAAAGGGTGTTGGCGGCCTGCCCGAGTTTCACGTATCCGAGACCAACGTCGAAAAGAGCATTTAGAATCCCCCCCAGCTTGGGAACCTTGCCGAAAAACTCGCGTGCCTCTTCAATCGTCATCGCCAGAACATCGGCAATGCTCTTTCCGCGATACCGCACCTCGAGAGTCTCGCGATTGTAGCGTTGGCCACCGCAGGCTTCGCACTCGACCCAGACATCCGGCAAAAAATGCATGTCGATTCGCAACGCTCCCCCGCCCTGGCATTTTTCGCAACGACCTCCCTTCACATTGAAGCTGAATCGCCCCGCCTTGTATCCCCGCTGCCTTGAAAGCGGGAGTTGGGAATACAATTCGCGAATCAAATCAAAGGCCCCGGAGTAGGTTGCGGGATTGGATCGCGGGCTTTTCCCCAAGGCACCCTGGTCCACCACCACCACCTTCTCGAGATACTCGAAACCTTCGATCCCGGCATGTTTTCCGGGCTCGTCCTTGGCCCGGTGAAACCGCCTCGCGAGAGCCCGGCGCAAGATCCCATCGATCAAGGTCGACTTGCCACTCCCGCTGGGACCGGTGACCCCGACCAACTGACCCAACGGAATGACGACATCCTCTCCCTTGAGATTGTGCTCCTCGGGCTTGCAGATGCGGAGCTCAAACGAACTCTCCCGCTTCCGTCCATTGATTTCATCCGGCTTACGACCCAGCCACGTTCCGGTTGCCGTCTTAAGATCTGCCAATTCCTCGGCTGTCCCTTGCGCCACCAACTCCCCGCCATGACCGCCGGCACCCGGACCAATCTCCACCACGTGATCGGCCGCCCGCACCATCGCTTCGTCGTGCTCCACCACCACCACGGTGTTCCCGACATCACGGAGTCGCAGCAAGGCGCTGATGAGTCGGTCATTGTCACGGGGATGAAGTCCAATGCTCGGCTCATCGAGAACATAAAGGACACCCGAAAGCCCCGCACCCAATTGGGTTGCCAGGCGAACCCGCTGAAACTCCCCACCCGACAGAGTCCCGCTGGACCGATCTAAACTGAGATACCCCAGTCCAACTTCACGCAAGAACGACAAACGCTTCCTCAACTCGGCCACTACTCCGGCCATCGCGTCCCCCCTCTCCCCCTCAATCTCAAACTCCGCCAGCCAATCGGAGGTTTTTTCAATCGACCACTCACAAAACTGATCAATCGAAACCTCGCCGCCCTTGCCTTCCAGAGTCACGGCGAGGTATTCCGGTTTCAATCGCTTTCCACCGCATTTCTTGCATTTGCGGGAGGTCATGAAGCGCCCCATGTTCCGCTTCACCCCTTCGCTTTCCGTTTCACGGTAGAGACGTTCAACCTGACGACACACCCCTTCAAACTCCTTCTTCCAGGGAACGACTGTTCCATCCTTCTCCCATTGTACGTTAACCTTCGTACTTCCGGTTCCAAAAAAGAGCGCGCGGCGAAACTCTTTGGGTAGATTTTCAAACGGTTCTTCCAGGCTCACGCCAAAGTGCTCCGCAAGCGCCTCAATGTGCAATTGGTTCCATCCTTTCTTCTTTTTGGATCCTCTCGTCCAAACCACCACCGCTCCTTCTGCCAGTGACTTACTCCGGTCGGGCACGACCAGGAAAGGATCACAATACACTTCGGTCCCAAGTCCGTGGCAGGCCTCGCAGGCGCCCAGGTGGGAATTGAAGGAAAAATGGCGGGGAGTGAGGGCGGCCATTTCGAAACCGGTGGCCGGATTGCGGAAGCTGGTGGCAAAGTTCACTTCGTCCCACTCCTTCGCTCCCTTTTCCTGAACCAAGGCCCGGACCTCGGCTCCGCAAATCCTCAAAGCAATCTCGACACTATCGGCCAATCGGGATTCCAACCCTTCCTTGACCACAAGACGATCGACGACGATTTCAATCTCGCCGTTTTCTTCGGGCCAAAATTCTCCGGCCTCCTCGAACTCATGAATCTCACCCGCAATCCTGACCCTGACAAATCCCTGGCGCTGTAAATCGGCAATCATCCCTTCGGCAGCGCCCTCGGTTTGCACCGGCGCAAGGATCATGAGGCGGGTTCCTTCGGGTCGTCCGCACAGGCTCGCGACGATCTCCTTGGTGGTCATGCGCTCGAGTCGCTCGCCGGTTTCGGGATCATGCGGTACCCCCACCGCGGCATAGAGAATGCGCAGAAAGTCGTGAATCTCGGTCACCGTGGCAATCGTTGAACGAGGATTGCCTCCGCCGGTCCGTTGTTCGATGGCAATGGCCGGGCTGAGTCCCTCGATGGAGGCCACGTTTGGCTTCTCAAGTTGATCGAGAAACTGCCGGGCATAAACCGAGAGCGACTCCACGTATCTCCGCTGCCCTTCCGCATAGAGGGTATGAAAAGCGAGGCTCGACTTCCCGCTCCCGCTCACTCCGGTGATCACAATCAGCTTTCCCTTGGGAAGATCGAGATCGATCCCCTTGAGATTGTGCTGCCGTGCGCCGCGGATTTTGATCATCGCCATGGTTTTCGCCTTTCCCCGCGACAGCGTCAACGTTCGCTTGCCGCCCGATTTTCCAGTTTGCCTTTCTCAGAAGCGGCATGATCTAACTGATATGCCGGAGCCTGACTCAAACTATGACCTTTCCGACCGGGAACTGGCGAGCCGCGTCTGGTCCCGTTTGCGTCCTTACAAAAAGCGCATTGCCACGGCCCTGTTTCTCCTCGTTTTCGCCGTTCCCTTTATCAACTTTCATCCCTTGGTCTGGGGATTTGTCGCTGATGCCTTGGTTGAACAGTCATTGACGCCCGGAATTCTAGGCTGGTGGTTGGTGGCCATGCTGGGCGCCTACCTCATCGGACTCGCTGCCAACGCGGTGCAAAGTTATCTTCTAGAGAAAACCGGTCAGGCTTTTGTTCGAGATATCCGGAGCGAGCTCTTCCGCAAGTTTCAGGATCAATCGCTCGGGTATCATCGCGACCGGAGCACCGGAGAGCTGGTGACCCGCATCACCAGCGATGTCGATGCCATGGAGCAGTCGGTTCTTCAGGGACTCACCTCACTTCTGGAGGAAATCGTGACCTTTATCGTGGTGGCCGCGATGGTGATTTGGCTGAGTCCGGTGGTGGGTCTGGCCTCCATCATCCCTTTGGCCTTCGCCTTCATTTTCATTCGCAAATACAACCGCAAGGTGAAGAGCGTTTACGCGGGGGTGCGAAAGAAACTTGGGAACATCGGTTCGTTCGTGCAAGACCGACTGGCCGGAATTCTCGTCACCAAGTCCTTCGGGCGGGAAGAAGCGGAAAGCCAAGGATTTGAGGAAAGTGCGGACGGTTTCTACGAGAAAAGCGTCCGAGCGAGTCGTCTTCGCAACAGCTACTTTCCGGTGGTTTCCCTCTTTGGCTTTGCCAACAACCTCATCATGCTGGGCCTCGGGGCATGGCTCATCATGTCGGGAAGCAATCAGTTCACCCTGGGCGCCCTTTTGGCCTATCGCGGATTCTGGTGGCGATTGCAAAGCCCGATCCGGACCATTGCGCAAACAAGTGATATCCTGCAACGTGCCCGTGCCGCCGCCACCAGAATCATGGAGCTCCTTGAAGAACCTGTGGCCATCACAGATCGAAAAGGAGCCCCGGACCTCGACCATTGCCA
>JASFWU010000069.1:0-10192 GCA_050049035.1 Akkermansiaceae bacterium
GTGTTCCAAGTGCGTTGGTCTCTCTTCCACTGCGCTGCATGCATTCGGTGATCGAGATGGCCTCCTATGCGGATGTCGATGAAACGATCAAGCTTATGGCGGGCTTTGTGGAGAGTTTGAAGGCAAAAGATCTCTTTCATCAAACGCTTTAACCATGGTAGGGAAATCCACCTTCAAGTTGAGAAAGACCTGGGTCGGCCGAGTGGGCGATTTTTTCGGGTGACGAACAGGGGTTGAATGGTGTAATCGGACGCATGAAGCGACGGCGCGGACGGAGAGGATTGGTTTGGTGGTCCTGGCTACTGGTGTTGGTCACGGTCGGGGGAGTCGTCGGTGGTTATAAAATGGGTGAAAAGGAGTGGGAAAAAGCTCCCAAGGAATACCTGGCGGTTGCGAAGACCACTTTCAATGTCCGGAAGCCGTTTGTGGCCCGGAACGCCGCAGTTGCCCTTCCCTCGGAGGACGTGGTGAACCCGAATGAAGAAGAAGTGATGCGGATGCTCGAGTCCAATGAAGTGCTCTCCCGGATTGTGACCGATCTGGAGCTTACTGATGCCTGGGCGATGGGGACTGAAGCTGCCGTTCTCAAGGTGAGAGATGCGGTGGACCTTCGGCTGGAAAAGGAAGCCGGGGAGTTGTTTGTCGAGGTCACCCTGAACGACCCGGAAGATGCGGCAGAAGTTGCCAATGCTGTGGCAAAGCTCGTTCCTGAGACGATCAAGGCTTTTGATGATGAAAAGAAGGCTGCTGCAAACAAGCTTCTCGAAGTTGAGTCGCGGCCACTCGAAGATGCCGAGCTGGAGGCCAGGACAAAACTGGAACACGCTCTCGCCGGCCGGGGGATCAGGATCAAGGTGACTCCGGAAGTTGATCTGACGCTTTATCAGGAATTCAAGGACGTGCTCACCGCAAAGGTGGAATGGGATTCAGCCCGGGAAGATCTCGGGGAGCTCAAGAAAGAACAGAGCGAATACCGGCTCTTCTGGATGAGGTCTTTGCGTCCTTCGATTGTTGCGGCAAGGGCGGAACCCTCGCCAGCCAATGGCTTTGTGGGGCCGGAGATCAGGCCCTACCAAATGCGCTGGGCCACCTACGGCCTGACTGCGGGGATGTTTGTCGGCTCCCTGCTGATGTTGATCTGCTGGAAGCTCTTTCCGTAAAGCGGATATTTTGGGCCAGACCGGGGCTTGTCTCCGGGCCGTGGGAGTGCCAAGGTTCTCCCAATGCGTTGGGTATTCTTTTTCCTCCTTTGCGGGATTATCAGGTCGGCTGCCGGACCCGCCGGTGAAGTCGCCCTTTCCCTGATGAACGGATTACAGGATCCGGGCGAGAATGCAAAGACTCTTGAGGGTTTGGCGATTTCCCGTTTTTGCGGACCCCGCAAGCGTGAGTCGATCGAGCAAAACTGGAAAAGCCGCGCCTCCTGGGCGACCGAGGGAAAGTATTCCTTCGAGCTACTTGATGAAAAAGTCGATGGTGACCTTGCTGGTGTTTTGATTGGAGCAACGAAACCGGACAATCCGGATTTGGCGACGGTCGTTGCGTTGGGGGTGGTGAAACAGGATGACGGGTGGAAGGTGGCACCTGTCGAGGGAAGCTTTGATAATACCGGTCTCGGGTTTGATCTGGTGATTCGTAAACGGATTCTCGACCTGGAGGTCTGGATGGCCAGAGAGCAGGTGGGGGCTTCGGCGCTTCTCCTTTTGAGTGAGTTGCGCAAGTTCAAGAAGTCGATGGATGGAGCAGTCCCCGAGAAAGACCTTCGTGGATTTAACAAGCGGGAAGCACTGGAGAGTTTTCTTCAGTCAGCCGTGTCAGGCGACTTCAAAGCCATGGTGGTCTGGCAGGGATACTTCGAACGGGATGAGTTTCCGGCTGTCGATTGGGAGAAGATTCTCCAGGTCACACGAGATGGAATTGAAAATAAAGACCGACAGAAAGTTTGGCGTCTCCTGACATCCCGCAAAGTGATGAGGGTGGTCTTTGATGACAAGGACACTGATGATGAGGAACCGGGAGTTCTGGTGGGCTTCCTCTCTTCATTTGAAACCGGGACAATGGGAGAAAACGTGAATCCGGTTCGCTTTGAAATGAAGAAAACCAAGGCGGGCTGGCGGGTCGTATTGCCTGACTTCTTTGCCCTGGCGAATGAGGGGAGCCGCAGTTTTCGCAATGCCCGCAACCAACGAATGATCTGGGAGGATCGCAACTCTGTCCGTCGGATGTTCCGGATTTTTGAAGAACGCCATCCAAAGCTCAGGGAAAAGGAAGCCAAGGCCGTGGTTGATGGCCTCCTTGCTGACCTCGAGGCGGGTCACCTCCCGACCTTCCTCCGGCGGCATTATCGGTTCATTGAAAAAAAGAAGGAAGACGAAGGCGCCGACGCTCAGCCCGACGACCCGGAGCTCCTTCTGAGACGGCGAATCGGCCGACGTGGGCGTAACGAGCCCGATGAAAAGAGAATGGCTCTCTACCTCGAAGCCATCAAATGGTGGGCAACCTCCCATGGGAACCGCGAATACACCAAGGCCGAAGTGAACGGCATCTACGTGGAGGGTAACATCGCTCTGTCCATCCTTTCACTTCCTCCCACCGATAAAACCTGGAAGCCGGTCTATGCCAAAGTTTGGTTGGCCAAAAGGGAGGACGGCTGGATGATTCTTCCGGGCCGTGAAAGTCCACTTGGCGACGGTCTTTTGGAAGAAGACAAGGCTTCCGTCGACAAGCTCCTCAAGCGATACGATGAAGAAAAAGAGAAGCTGGCCGAGGCCTTCATGCAGGATGTCCTCAAGGTGGTCGAGCTGGATGCGGGGAAGGGACAGGCCGTCGGAGAAAAAGAGGCGATCGAACTGGCCAAGGCCTGGCGGGAGACCGCCCGAAATGCCGGAATGCTTGAGCTTCTGAAATTGTCGGCAGTCCGAAAGCGTCCTGAAGTGGCCAAGGATCTCCTGAAGATCGTCAAGTATCAGCGGATTGATGCAGCGGCGGCAAAGGGGCCGGAGCAGTTCCTCGGGACAAAGGCGTCGGGGAGATTCCGGGGGGTATCCATTGCCTCGATTGTGGGGCAGGGTGGCGAGATGAAATGCCCGCTTGCCATTTTGGTCCCGATTGACGGCGGGTATCGGGTGTTGGTCGATATCGAACTTCCGCTGGAAACAAACAAGGGGATCAGTTTGATCCTGGAAGGGCGTCTTGAAGAGCTCTCGGACGAGATGTCGAAAGAGGATTTTGCAGCAATCAAGGAGCTTCACGAATGGCACCAAAAGACCTCAAGACCCGTCTGGGAGAAATGGAATCGTGAGAAGGACGAGCGGGATCAATGATGGAGCAGGCGGTTGAGTGCGCGGCGCGACTTGAGTCGACCGTCAAGGAGGTGATGCTCGGTCAGCCCGGTACAGTTCGGCGGGTCTTGTCCACTTTGATTGCAGGCGGTCACGTCCTTCTGGAGGATGTCCCGGGCACGGGGAAAACAACCCTGGCAAAGGCAATTGCCGCTTCCATCGGGGGCACCGACTTTCAGCGGATTCAGTTTACTCCCGACCTTTTGCCTTCCGATATTCTGGGTGTCAGTATTCTCGATTCAAAGTCGGGAACCTTCCAGTTTCAGAAGGGGCCGGTTTTTGGTGATATCATCCTGGCCGATGAAATCAATCGGGCCTCGCCACGGACACAAAGTGCACTCCTGGAAGCGATGGCCGAAAAGCAGGTGACGGTGGAAGGGAAACGATTTGATCTGGGCGAGATGTTTTTTGTCATCGCGACCCAAAACCCGGTCGAGTTGCGCGGCACCTATCCTTTGCCCGAGGCCCAGATGGATCGCTTTGCCTACCAATGCTCGCTTGGTTACGTATCACTGGAGGAAGAGATGGCGATTCTTGATGCCCAGGAGGACGCTCATCCCTTGACCCGGATCAACCCCGTCGTTTCGCGCGAAGAATTACTCGCTTTGAAGCAGGCGGTTTCCAAAGTTCAAATCAACCCGCTTTTACAGGAATACCTCGTTCGCCTTGTGGCAAAAACGCGAGGGTATCCCGGAGTCAAACTCGCAGCCAGCCCTCGCGCTTCGCTGAATCTGCTCCGGGTGGCCCAGGCCCTCAGTCTTTTTGAGGGACGTGATTTTGTCCTTCCGGAAACCATCCAGGATCTGGCTCCCGGAGTGGTCGGGCATCGGCTCGTTCTAGAAGCAGATGCCCACTATGCTGGTCGGACAGGCCAATCAGTCATGGGTGAGATTGTTTCGGAGCTCGCGGTTCCGGTTTAGTCGAAAAGAAACTTCACCGCGGAGAACCCTCCGGCGAAAATAATCGCGGCGCTACTAAGCCAGAGAACGGTATCGAATTTTTTCGACGGCTTCAGTTCCCCGGGAAGCCAGCGATAGCGCATCACGATCGCCGCGAAGACCACGATTAGAAGGATGACCATCGTCAGCGAACCGCCGATGATCACCATGAAAGCGGGTTTCTTCACGATGAGGTCTTCCAGAGTCCAGATCACCGGGAAGGCCACCGAGAGAATCGCAATGGTTTTCTTCCGCTGGGCGGGATCGGTGAAGTTGATCCAACCAAAGCGGCCAAAGGCATCGGTATACATCCGGGTCCAGCCACCCAGCCCGGCGAGGAGTGTGGAAAGGAGAACGATAAGAGCTCCGAAGAGAAAGAGGTCCTTGGCCCATTCCCCGAGGGAATCGGTATACATCCGCGACAGGACCCCAACCAACTCCTGACCTGTTGGATCAAGCTGTTGGGTGTAGAGAATGGCAGCACCCAGGAGATAGAAGAGGGCGGTGACGAAGGTGTAGCAGATCATGGAAAGGCAGGCATCGAGCTGCATGATACGGATCCATCCCTTGGCACGCTCATACCATTCCTTTGAGTTTTCCTTGGGCTCGGGACCGGTGTAGGCCCCGTATCCTTTCTCGATGAGCCAATAGTTGTAGGTGATGATTTCATCGCCCCCGACTCCCGTGATGCTGAAGGCTCCCAAGGCGAACAGAAGAAGACCGCCCGGGAGGTGGAAGGTCATTCCCGATCCAAGGTCGGTCGAAGAAATGGCAAACTGGGTCCATTGGAGGGAGATCACCGAGGTGAGGGTCATCAGGGTGAAAAGCCCGATCATGATGATCGACCATTTTTCAATGGGACGGTAAATGGCCTTGGAAACAATGATGGCGGAAAAACTCGCGGCGATCACCGCCCAGATAAAATCGCTGTAAGGACCGAGTTCCAGCAGAGCGGAACAGATTCCTGCGACGGCCCCCATGATACCAGCGACCTGGATGGTCTTCATGGACTGGATGACAAACCAGGTCCAAACGGCCCATCCGGTTTTCGCTTTTCCAAAGCGAGGCCCGGGGAGTTCGTCGAGCGCTTGCATCGAGGTTTTACCCGAGTAAATGGTGTAGCGCCCGAACTCGATTTGCACTGCCACTTTGACAAGACAGGAAAACAGGATCAACCAAAGGCAAACAAATCCCGCCTTGGCACCAAAGACGGTGGTCGCGATCAATTCGCCCGACCCGACAATCGATGCCGAAAGAACAAATCCCGGGCCCAATCGTTTGAGAATGCCCTTCAGGTCGGTCGGTGGATCAATAACCTTGTCCGGGGTTCTTTCGTAAGGGTTCGACATCCCCGAGACCATGAACCGCCTCCATCAAGGTGAGAAACTCATTTTATCAGAAAATGCCGAGGGGCAATCCTCAGTCGGTTCTTGGTCTTTGAATACGATGCTAGGTTACAAATAGAAACGATCATCCATGGGGTTGGTTCCCCGGGTGTGACTCACTTCGTTGTTGGCGGCGAGGTGAACCAAGGCGTGGAAGACATCCTCCGGATCGCAGCTGATTGCGGTGGCGACATCGACCGCGCTCTTTCGCTCGGCCGTCAGGTTGCCCCGAACCTCGTTGAGCATCTCTAGGAACTCAGTGGCAGCGGCCTTTCCGGCTTCCACTCCCGGCTGGTGATAGGCATTGATGTTCACCAGCGAGGCATAGAAGCTGACCGTGCGTTCGAACAAAGCAATGAGGTGTCCAAGGGTGCGGGCGTTGACTTCTTCAATGGAGATGAGAACCGAGTGACGTCCGTTTTCGTATAAGGCACGACGGGTCCCGCGGAGGAAGCCTTGAAGGTAATCAGCCGAGGTGTTCTCCCCTTCGATCGTGATCGACTTGCCACTGCGGCCTTTGCGGACCTCGATGAAGGTGGCGAAGAAGTTGTGAAGCCCGTCACGCAACTGTTGCACGTAGGCGTGCTGGTCGGTCGATCCCTTGTTCCCGTAGACTGCGATGCCTTGGTTCACGGGGTTGCCGTCGAGATCGGTGGCCTTGCCAAGGGACTCCATGATCAGCTGTTGGAGATACTTTGAAAAGAGAACGAGCGAGTCCTTGTAGGGAAGCACGACCATATCGCGTTCACCCTTGCCATTTCCTTCGTGATACCACGCAAGAGCCAGGCGCATCGCGGCGTTGTTGGTCACCTCAGTCGAGCGGGTGAACTCATCCATCTCCCGCGCTCCGGCGAGCATTTCCTCGTAGTCGATGTTCTGCAAGGCCATGGGGACGAGCCCGACTGTCGAGAGAACCGAAGTCCGCCCGCCGACCCAATCCTCCATTGGAAAGGTCGTGATGAAGCCCTCTTCACGGGCGAAGTTGTCGAGCTTCGAGCCCTCACCAGTGACCGCGATGGCGTGCTTGGCAAAGTCGAGTCCCGCTTCCTCGTAAGCGTGTTTTGCTTCGACCATGCCGTTGCGGGTTTCCGGGGTGCCTCCTGATTTGGAAATGACCACCGCGAGGGTCTTGTCGAGATTCCCGCCGATTTCGGCAAGAATCCGGTCCATGCCGTCCGGATCGGTGTTGTCAAAAAAGAAGGGGCGGATCTCACCAAGTTCTCCCAAGGCATCGTCAATGAGCTGTGGTCCGAGAGCAGACCCCCCGATGCCAATGATGAGGATGTATTTAAAGACGCCACCCGAGGGTGGGGCGACCTCGCCGGTGGGAATCATCGAAGCGAATTCCTTGATGGTCTTGAGTGGACGGGTGATCTGCTCGCGGATTTCGTCGTCGGGAGCGAGATCTGAATTTCGCAACCAGTAGTGACCCACCATGCGGCCCTCGTTGGGATTGGCGATTTCGCCGGCTTCGAGCGCCTTCATGTCTGCGAAGGCCTTGTCGATTTGAGCGGACATGGAGCTCTCGAGATCGGACGGAAGATCCATCCGCGAAAGGTCGAGGCTAAAGCCGAGATCAAGATAGCGGAGAACGTTGTCGGAGTATTCCTGGAAGGTCATGATATTTTAGTATGAAAGGAGTGAATTGACGTTGGGATGGCCGAGAACATCGCGTCCTTTGAGTCCTTCCAGTTCAATGAGAAAGGACACGCCCACAAGCTCGGCATCAAGGGCCTTTAAAAGCTTGATGGCAGCGGCGGCGGTTCCGCCGGTGGCGAGAAGGTCGTCAACGAGGAGGATCTTTTCACCCGGCTTTACGGCATCGGCGTGGATCTCAACGATGTCTTCACCGTATTCGAGGCTGTAGGCCATCTGGTGGGTTGTCCACGGGAGCTTTCCCTTTTTGCGAACCGGGACAAAGCCAGCGCCGAGGATCTGCGCAACACCGGCAGCAAAAATAAACCCCCGGGCGTCGATTCCCACCACCTTGTCGATCTTGGTCTCGCCGGCAGTCTCGGCAAGGAGGTCGAGTGAGGCTTTGAAAAGGATGGGATCACCAAGAACCGGAGTGATGTCCTTGAAAAGAATACCGGGCTTGGGAAAGTCGGGGACGTCGCGAATCGCGGCATCGAGATCGGTCACGCTTGGCATGGGCAGAACCTATGCAGGTTTTGGGCCAATGGAAAGGCGGAGGTGAACTCGCCAGCAATCAGCCTTACCACCAGTTTCTCATATCCGCCTTGCTCAAAATGGTCTTCCAACCGGCATCGCCTTTCCAGGCCAGCCAGGTGCTGACGAGGAGGGTGAAAATCAGGCTGATCCAGAGGGTTCGGCCGACCCCATATTCGTGCATGAATCGGAGAGCGAGGCCTCCGGCGAGAAGCCCGAAGAAAAGGAAGGCGCAGACGAAGCGGACCCAGAATTCCAATCGGTCCTTCGGGCGTTCCATTTTTCCGCAATTCAACGGGCCAAATCAGGCCACGTTTTTCTTCATGCGCATCGCCGCGATCAAGGAGAGCCCGACGATGACGATTGTAGTGAAGATGCCCCAACCGGAAGCACCCAGACCGGTGGAGGGGATCTCGGGAAGCTTGCCAACCGGAACGCTGGTTCCCGTGGTGGTGTCGCCACCATCGGCTCCGGCAGCGGACTTCACCGACTTGGGATCGATGAGATCCTTTACTTTGAGGAAATTCATAGGCTTGGCGATCTCCTTGGCATTAGCCTCCCGATACGCTTTCACCATTTCCGAGGTGACACCTGAAGCCTTGTTCCCGAAGGAGTTCCTGATGTAAGTCAGAACCGCGGCGATATTTTCGTCACTTTGTCCGGCTCCCATCGCCATCATGCCGGCGGGAAAACTGTACTCCTGACCATTGACGGTGATGGGGCCGTTGAGTCCTCGAAGCTGGATACCGATAAGATTCTCGATGGGCCCTTGGACCCACTCCGAATTCGCGAGCGGAGGACCAACGTTGGGTAGTCCGGCTCCATCCGGTCCATGACAGCCCATGCAGAGTGCATACTGGGCTTTTCCAAGTTCCATAACGGCGGGGTCGATTTTGATGTCTTCGCTCACGGTTGGTGTAGGTTGATTTTTGGGCTGCGGCGGAGTCTCCCCCGTCTTTGTCTGTTCGTCCATCTTTTTGGCTCCGGCAAGTGAAAGTTCCTGAACAGAGTAGGGGGACGCCTTTTCGGGATTTTCCTTCGTGAGCGACAGCAGCCACGCCACCACGTCCCTGACTTCGCGGGGAGTGAGGATGGTTCCGATGGCAGGCATGGCCGAAATGGGGGAAGGTTTTTTGGCAAGATCGGAGGTCTTGATGCGCCAGACAGTTTCAGGGCTCTCGCGGAGATCCAGATGATCTTCGGTTTGCCCTGCAATGGTCCCGCTTTTTGAGGTCCCGTCCTTTAACTCAATGGTTGCGACCCCAAAACCGTCGGCAATTTGAGCGTGGGGAAGAATAAGCGATTCCACGAGACCACGGGCATCGTGTCGAAGTGCCACTCCCATCAGGTTGGGGCCGGCCTCTCCTCCTTCATTGTGGCCGGGCTGGTGCCGATGACAGCGCATGCATTGGGCGGCGGGGTGGGTTTGGAAGATCTTGAAGCCCCGCTGCAGGTCGCCTCCCGCAAAAGTCGGTTGCCAGGCTGCCAGAGGATCATCAGCGGCGAGAGCGTTTTGGTAGTCGGCCAAGGCGGCCTTGATCGCGGGTTCATTCCGACTTTGAGCGGCAAGGATGAGGTCGAGCTGAATGCGACGATCGATTTTTCCTTCCCGGAGATCAGCCAATCCCTCACGAATCAGAGGCACAGCATGTTCGCTTGGCAAGGTCGCGATGATGGACCAGGCCTTTTGACGACGAGGGACACTTTCGGATTTCAGGGTGCCCTTCAACGCTGCCACGGTGGAGGCTGGATTTCGTTTCGAGGCAAGTTCCAGAGCGCGGGAAGAGAGAAGGTCGCTCTCCGAACGAGCTGCTTCGCCCAAAACGTCATCCGCGTTGGCAGGATTCCCCCGAAGGAACAGGTCGAGCGCAGCTGCTCGCGTTTCTCCCGGAATCTTGTCATCACGAATCAACCGCGTGAGGCTACCCGAGTCGAGTTTGTCGGTCTCCAGCTCGTAGGCCAGGGCGAGCTTCATGGTTTGGGTGAAAATCTCAGGATCGCTGCCGAGAAGAAGATCGATGTTCTCTTTTAAGGCCGCTTTGAGAATCTCCGCCTTTCTCGGCGGAAGAGGGGAATAGCGCCCGGTCGAGGGATCAACAGTGGGCGGGTTTTCCCAAAGGGTCAAAAGGCGCATCGCTTCGAGACGTTCTTCTTTTGGAAAGCGTGGATTGACGGCGGCTTTGATCAAGCGTGTGACATTTTTGGCGTCGGAAATGCGAAAGGCACTCTGAATCAGCCGGCGCACCATCATCCGGGAAATCGGCCGCTCGGCGCTTCCCAGAAGGGGGTCTTCGACCAGAGCCGCAAGGACAGGCCGGGCTTCTTCGATCGGGGTGTCGTGAATGGCTCGAATGACATC
>JASFWU010000070.1:0-10155 GCA_050049035.1 Akkermansiaceae bacterium
GATTTTGGAGGCGAGTGGTTGGCTTTGATGGCAGCACGGAAGGCTGACTTTCGTCCGCGTGATTGCGATTCAATGGGGGTTTTGGCGCGGGGAGCGCGGGAAACCTGGCAAACGTTTTCCAAACTCGGACGTTCGTTGCAAGCGATGGGGGTCAAAGTCAAGGAACCGGATTTCCGGCAAAGGGGAGAGGATTGTGCCCGCGCGATCTTGCGTGCCTTCGCCGACCGTCTCGCTGTGCGGCGTGACCAGGGGAGCGTGGTGTGTCACGTCGCCGGAGGAAAAAAGGGGAAGCTGGACGCGGCTTCGGTGGTCAGGAATTCTGGCCTGTTTCTGGCGACCGAAATGGTGGAAATCGAAGGGCGTGAGACCGGCGTTGTGCTGTCACGCTGCGTGGAAATCGACGAAGCCTGGCTCGGAGACGGTGCTGTTGAGGAGAGAAGTTCGGTCGTTTTCGATGAGGTGGCCAGACGTGTGGTGGCGGTTCGGGAACGGGTTTGTCATGGACTGGTGATCGAGCAAAAAAGCGGAGGGGAAGTGGATCCGGATTTGGCGGGAAGCTTGCTCGCGGAGCAAATCGTCGGAGGGGATCTCTCGTTCAAAAAGTGGGACGCCAAGGTGGAGCGCTGGATTGCCCGGCTGGCATTCTTGAGTGAGGCCATGCCTGAACTGGAATTGCCGGGATTCGATGAAACGGATCGCGAGACGGTGATTGCAGGGATGTGTGCCGGAGCAGTAAGCTTCAAGGAAGTGAGGGATCGGGACCCCTGGAAGGTCTTGCGGGAATGGCTTTCCCCTCCCCAGCAGCAGGCCTTGGATTCGTTTGCCCCTGAAAAGATTGCGCTGTCGAACGGGGTGTCAACCAGGGTGCTTTATTCGGCGGGGCAGGAGCCATGGATTGAGGAAAAGGTGCAGCGCCTCTACGGAGTGCTGGAGACTCCGGCAATTGCAAACGGTCGCTCGCTCGTGGTGAAGATCCTGGCCCCCAATCAACGTCCTTGGCAGGTCACGAAAGATCTTCCCGGATTCTGGGAGCGTGGGTTTGCGCAGATGAAGAAGGATCTCGCAGGCCGTTACTCGAAGCACAACTGGGACGGTCCTAGGGATTGAGGCCAAGAATGACCTCCCGCCAGTCACGCCGGAAGTCGTCGTCATATTTCGCGAGTTCCTCGGCCAGTTCTTCCGCCTTGTTGGTCATCCCTACGAGCCACGCGAAGGCCACCGCATGACGGTCCTCGCCGGCATGTTCTTTGAGGAGGCTGTCCGGGGAAAACTGGTTCCAGGAAATCAACGAGCCGTCGGCGACACGGAGACCATCGAGATTCCCGGAGACCGGCATGACCTCCAATCCATCCTTGCGGCGTACCGTCCAGTCGTCGGTCGAGGCCAAATCGCGGGTGAATCCCATGGCATTTTTAGTAAGATAACGCCAAGCTTTGATCGCGCCTTCCGGAGCATCCGATGGCGGATTTTCCAAAAGTGCGGCAAGATCATCGAAACGAAGATTCCGTCCGCTTCTCAACAAGGCCACGCGATGAGCATCCCAGGTCGCCTTGACCGGCAGGGAGGGCTTTTCGCCAAACCTTTTTTGCAACTTCGACAGGTCGGATTTGAGGACCTCGAGATTAAAGGGTGCGCGCCCCTTTGTTTTCAATAGACCGGCCTCCTTGGCAATCGTCTCAATCTGCCGGCCTGCTTCTTCCGCGTTGGCAGGGATGGGGAGCTCCTTCACTTTGCTGAGGATGAGTCCATCGGCGAGATAGATATCGGTAATGTTCTGGTAGATTGAAAACCAATCCAGCTCGTCGGGGAGATCAGCTCCACGGACTTTGGCAAAAGTGGGAAGGGCCTCGCTCCACTGACCTTGTTCCCATTGTTTGAGAGCGAGGGCAAAGGAGGTCATGAGCTCAAGAACACCCTTCGGGTTTTCGGGAAGGAGATCCGGATGGGGTGGCGGAATCCTGCCGAGAGACTCCGCTATTGGACGGTAATTTTTGTGAATGGAACGTTTGCTGATGACTTGCTCGAGATCAGCGAGGGAGGAGGAGTAAAATTCGCGTGCTTTGCCCGGTTGACCGTTCAGAGCCGAGACCACCCCTGCCTCGAGCGAAGACCAGATCTGGGGCATCCCGGCAAGGGTCGGTTCTTCTGAAAGGATCTCAAAGGCCCGCACGGCATCGTCGTATTTCTGCTGCTTGACTAATGCCCTTGCGTTGTCCCACAAGACAAACAATTCGTCGTCAGGATCACCGCCGGGATTGAAGAGGTCCTCATTGAGATCAACTGCCGGACCTTCGACCGGCGGGGTGCCGGAAGATGTCTGTGAGGCGGACTTCTCCCATGGTTTGAGGAGAACGAGTCCGACACACAGCGCGACAAGCAGGAATGCGAAAACCAGTCCGAAGTGGGACTTTTGCTTCCGGCGTTTTAATCGGTTCTGACTGTGAATCGGAGTCGCACTTTTTTTGCCGACATTCTTTTTGGCGTTTTCGAGCGACTTGATGACCTGGGCGTAGCTGGCCCAGCGATGCTCGGGATTGAACGCCATCATCCGGTCGATGGCCTCTCCGGTGGCCGGGCTGACCCATGGCGCAACCTTGCAGAGACGAGGAATGGTCTGTTTGGCGCGACGAAGGAGATTGTTTGAGTTGGTCGTCGACTCAATTGGAGGTTTGCCGGCCAGAGCATGGTAAAGGGAGGCTCCAAAAGCGTAGATGTCGCTGCGAAAATCCTCAATGCCGCGCTCGAGGGCTTCGGGTGGCACATAGTAAGGAGTGGCCCAGACTTCATCGGCCTGGGCCCGACCATCCTGGGTGATGAGGGCGAGACCAAAATCAAGGAGCCGGGCGTGCCCCGCTTCATCGATGAGAATATTCCCCGGTTTGACATCACGGTGGATCATGCCGGCATTTTTCGCCGCACGAAGCCCGGCTGCGACCTGCAGCGAGATGTCGAGAACCTCGGACTCGGGGATGGCCCCCCGCTTGTTGATGATTCCCTCAAAACTCTTCCCCTTGATGAGCTCCATCACGAGGTAGAAACGACCATAAGCCCGTCCGACGGCGTAGACCTTGACCACATTCGGGTGACTCACCTGGGCGGTCAGCCTCGCCTCGTTTTCAAACGACTGGATCCGGATTTCGTCGTTACAGTATTCCTCGTTGAGAACCTTGATGGCAACCCGACGGTCAAGAGTGGTATCCCAACCCTCGAAAATTACGCTCATGCCGCCAATGGCAAAGCGCTGTCGGAGTTGGTAGGTTCCAAAGTCCTTCTTGACGTTGGTTTCAGCGGAACAGGAAGGGCAGACGACCGTGTCGAAGGGACTGAAGGTTGTGACGTCCATGAGAGCCCCGCAACCGGCACACGGTTCGTGGACTGGCTCTTCTAGTGCAGGATCGCTCACTCTAACCCCTACGTGGCTGGCTTTAGCGGCCTTCCATCATGTCTGCCATGGGCCCGCCGGGACGAGGACCCTGGCTGGGATCATTCCACGGAATACTGCTTTCATCCGATCCCTTGGGAGGAACAGGCTTTCGTTCAGCAAGCTTTGTCCCGCCACAAGAAACAAGAACGAGCGAAAAAAGAACACCGGTCAGCAGTTTCATGCTTGAAATCTGATACAAGCCACCGGTAGAGGCAAGGCCATCTTTTCAGCCTTTTCAGGGTGATCAGGCGAATTCCGGGTTGGCAAAGAAAGGAATGAGGAGTAAGCGACCCCTGCCATGCCAAAGGTCTTTATCAAAACCTACGGGTGACAGATGAACGAACGGGATTCCGAGCAGGTTGCTCAGACTTTTTCCGAACGGGGATACACCCTGACACCCAGTGAACAGGAGGCCGATGCCATCCTGATCAACACCTGTAGTGTCCGCGATCAAGCGGAACAAAAGGCCCTTGGAAAGATGGGGATGATGGGCAAATACCGTGATCACCGGAGCCACGTGGTCTATGGATTCATGGGGTGCATGGCCCAGAGCAGGGGCAGCGAACTTTTCGACCGTGTTCCGCATCTCGATTTGGTGGTCGGAACGCAAAAATACCACCGCGTTTTCGATTATGTGGACTCGATTCTCAGCCGACGCCTGCAGACCCGGATGGATGAGGTTGGGTCTGAAATCCTGACCCAACGGGTGGAGGACGAGGTCGTCAAAATCAACCAGGATCGCATCATTTCGGCCCGGGTTGTCGACACCGGCGAAGAAGAGGGAAGCCAAAACACCATTCGGGATCACATCCCGCGAGAAGACCGCCAGGCCACTGCTTTTGTCAGTATCATGCAGGGCTGCAACATGAGGTGTTCGTTTTGCATCGTACCCGACACCCGCGGAAAGGAGCGGGGACGTCCGATTCCGGACATCGTCGAAGAGGTGAAGGAGTTGGTCGCCAAAGGAGTCCGCGAGGTGACCCTGCTGGGTCAGATTGTGAACCTCTATGGGAGGACCGAGTTTCCCAAGGTCGACGGGAAATCACCTTTCGTGCAACTCCTCGAAGCGGTGCACGAAATTGATGGCTTGGAGCGCATTCGCTTCACCAGCCCGCATCCCATCGGCTACCGGGATGATTTGGTTGCGGCCTTCACCTACCTTCCCAAGCTCTGCTCGCATATTCATTTTCCCATGCAAAGCGGCAGTGATCGCATCCTCAAGAAGATGCGCCGTCCCTACAAAAATGAGAAGTTTCTGACCATTTGCGAAAAGATGAAGGCGGCCCGGCCCGATCTGGCGATCACCACCGACATCATCGTGGGCTTTCCGGGGGAAACGGAGGAAGACTTTCAGGATACGGTGGATTGCATGAGGTCCGTGGGATTCGACAACAGCTTCATTTTCCGTTACTCAAAACGGAAGGACACACCGGCCGCAGAGATGGAGGAGCAGCTCAGCGAGTCAGTGAAAGAGGAACGCAACCAGACCCTGCTGAAAATCCAGGAGGAACTGACGACTTCAAAGAATGCCCGCTTGATCGGGACGGTCCAGCAGGTTCTCTGTGAAGGTCCGAGCAAGACCAACAAAAAGCGGCTGAGCGGGCGCACCAGCCAGAACAAGATTGTCATTTTCGAAGGCGATGCCGAGCGCATGACTGGGGAACTCCTCGATATCAAAATCGAGGATTCCACCGGATATACCCTTTACGGGACGCCCGAGATTCTTTGATAATAAGGTTTGAGGTTGAGTGGTAATCAGCCACCGGGCAAAATTGTCGGGAAGAGGAACAAGGTGGAAGAAAGCAACAAAAAGAAGGAACGACCCAGGCTGAAACGAAGCGGAAACACCGACCGCTTGATGGGCGATGCTTTCAAAGGTGACCCTCTCCGGCCTTCCTTGCCTGCCTCGAAAAACAAGATACCGGCCCGCCGCAAGATGGAGCCGGTTGAGGAACCGGATCCGGCCGGGCTCGAAGGCGAGTTGGGTGAGATCGATGAGATTCGTTCACTTGATGATCTGGAGATTCCCGATGAATTGAGCGAGGTGGAGGACCTCCCCGAATTGGAAGGCTTGGAGGAGTTTCCTGATTTGGAGGAACTCACTCCGGAAGACGACGGTGAGTTTGATGACCGTGACCCGGATGAGCCCGATGATTTCGAAAAAATGTCGGGATCCGTGGAAAGATTCTCCCGAACTCACGAGACAAGCCTGCACGACCTCATCGATGCCGAGCTGGGTGGCGAAGAGAAGACGGCCGAGGATGAATGGGAGAAAAAATCAGGAGCCAGGTTGACCTCGCATCACCTCAGAATCTTCCTCACGATTTCACTCACCGGTCTGCTGGCCGCTGCCATTTTGTCACGGAGCTGTTGGGCAGGGCAAAATCGTTCCTCTGATTCTGTTACGGCTGGTCCGGAATCTTCAGTGACCCCGCAACGCGCAGGGTCGGAGTCGGCCACCCAAAAGGCGGTTGCCCTCGTCGATTTGTTCCTGAAGGGAACCTATGAAGACCGGGTGGGCCTTCTCAGGTTTCCGGAGGATGCCGCGGAGATGAAATCGCACTTCCGGGAAATGAAGGAAAAGGGAGTGGAGTGGGATTATCTTGAGCCGGGTTTGGTGATGACAAACGCTCACTATGACCCTCCGCATTATGTCTTTGTTTCTTTGTTATCCGAAGACGACCCGAGGGCATTGTCAGTCGTTTGGGAGGGGCCGGAAGAAAACTGGTATGACCGGGAGCCCAAAATCGACTGGGATAGCTATATTGCAAAATGCCCGGGCTGGGATTCCCTGAATCAAGGGGAGTCGGAAACCGCGGTGGTTCGAGTGCTGGTCCGCCCCGTGAACTACTACAATTTCCAATTCGATGACGCGGGCAAGTGGCAGGCTTTCAATTTGTTCAATCCGGATTGGCCCGAGGGGACCTTGTATGGATACGTGGAGCGAGGAAGCCCGACCGAAATGGCCCTGAAGGCTAGCTATGAGCGGGAGGGAAGTGGTTTGATCAGGCCATTGACCCTTGAGGTATCGGGAAGGAATGAGTCCTTGAAAAATCGTCAGGTCGAAATCACCGGATTTATTGCCGGGACCTGGACCCTTCCAAGGGACAGCGAATCCGCCGATTGACCGGATGGGTGATCATTTGGAATTTCAGCCTTTACCGGGCGGGCGGGGGATCTAGCTTTGCGGCGCATGGAACCAGGACCACATCCATACCAGGAAATTTCCCTTTCTTCCGCCGGGATATTTGTCGGGATCGTTCTTCTGGTTCTCTACGGCCTGATGTTCTGGAAGACGGAGAAGGCGATGGCGATAGCCCGCAAGCTTCCCCGGAACTCGAATCTGGGCACTTATTTCATGGGTTTCGGAATGGTCTGGTTTTGGTTGTTGGTCGCCCCTCCGGGAAAAGGGATTTTTTCGTCGCTGACCATGGACCTTGGGGATTTCAACAAGATCAAAGGTTATCTGGCCATCGGGGTCCCGCTGTTTTGCGTGGGCATGATCATGTATGTGAAAGAGTTTCTCTTCGTCCGTGGCCTGGGTCTGTGTCTTTTGATGATCGCAGCTCCTTTGCTCTACGCCTCGGATTTCGAGCCGGCTCCTCTTCAATTCATCATGCCGACCTTCTGTTACCTCATGATCATCAAGGGACTGTTTTTTGTCGGTATGCCCTACATGTTTCGTGATGGGGTTGACTGGGCCACCGCGAGTGAGGGCCGTTGGCGAAAGCTCTCAATCAGCGGAGTGGGGCTTGGACTTTTGTTTTTGATTCTCGGATTCACTGCTTGGAGTGGCTATTGACCGGGTCATGAAGACCCCGTGGTATGTCATGGGGCATCAAAATCCTGATTGCGATGCGATCTGCGCGGCAATCGGACATGCGGCTTACCTGAATGCCGTAGGTGAGGAAGGCGTGGAAGCGGCTCGCTGTGGTGAAGTCCCTCCCAGAGTGGAGATTGTTCTCAAGAAAGCCGGGCTTCCGGCTCCTCCCTTTGTTGATGATGTCCGGCCCACCGCTGGTTCGATCTGCCGCAAGTCGGTGGTCGCAGTGCAGGAAGATGACACCTTTCTCAAGGCTTATCGACTCATGGTGGAGCACGAGGTCCGAGCGGTGCCGGTCCTGGATAAAGTCGGGGAGGTTCGCGGGCTTCTGCATTTTCTCGATTTGCTCCAGCTTCTCCTTCCTCCCGCGACCGATGGCCTGGATGTGAAGCTCCTTCAGGCAAGTCTCGAAAACATCGGGACCACGCTTGGGGCCAGCGACAATTTTGGAGATGCAGCCTCACCCAGGGAAGAAGAGTTGATCATGATGGTCGGGGCTTCGAGCCAGGAGAACGTGAAGCGTCGTCTCGAAGATGCCCGGGCCGAGGGGAAGATCGGACAGTACCTCGTGATCTGCGGTGATCGTCCATCGGTCCATGAGCAGGCAATCGAGACAGGCGCGCGCGCACTCATTGTCACCAGCGGTTACCAACCGGATCCGGTCCTGTTGGAGAAGGCGACTCAAAAAGGAATCGTCGTTTTGTGCAGTCCTCATGATACCGCCACCACGGTGAAACTTGCCCTGTGTGCACGGGAAGTTCGCAATATTATTGAGGATGACTTTATGTCGCTTGCCTCCAACCAGGTGGTGAGCCGTTTCAGCCGGCAGGTCGCTTCCTCATCGCAAGATTTGTTCCCGGTTCTGGAAGCCGGAACCCGACGCTTGATGGGGGTGTTTTCCAAATCGGATCTCGTCGACCCACCCCGGACTCGTCTGTCACTGGTCGATCACAATGAGTTTTCCCAAGCGGTCCAGGGAGTGGAAGAGGCCGACGTGGTGGAGATACTCGACCACCATCGCCTTTCCGGTGATCTGGTGACCCGCGACCCGGTTCGCTTCATCAACGAACCAGTCGGGAGCTCTTCCACGATCGTGGCCCGTCGTTTCCGTGAACGAGGATTGGAGCCTGAAGCTTCAGTGGCGCTTTGCCTCTGTGCCGGGTTGGTCTCCGATACCTTGAATCTGACCTCGCCAACCACTACCGAAGTTGATCGTGATATGCTCCTTTGGTTGTCGACTTTGGCTGGAGTGGATCCCAATCAGTTTGCCGAGGATTTCTTTGCCTCCGGATCCCTTCTTCTCCACGCCGATGCCAAGGCGATCGTGGGCACTGATCGAAAAGAGTTCACCGAAGACGGTCATTTCCTGAGTCTTTCCCAGGTGGAGGAAACGAGTCTCAACGGACTCGACGAGCAGCGTGACGGGCTCTTTGAAGAGCTGGAACGCCTTCAGACCGAGAAGGGCTACGATCTTTGTGCGGTTCTGGTCACCGACATCCGTGAACACGACAGCATCCTCCTCGCCTTGGGTGACGAAGACCTCCTCAAGAATCTCCCGTTTGAGCGGAAGGGACCGAATGAGTTTTCCGCGCCCAAAGTGGTCTCGCGAAAGAAGCAGCTGTTTCCCGCAGTCTGTGAGGCGATTCGACTGCGGGATGCCTAGGGCTGTTTGCCTACTTCTTGGCCTCGGCTTTTTTCTTGGCCTCAGCTTCGGCCTTTTTCTTTTCCTCAGCCTTCTTTTTGGCTTCCGCAGCTTTCTTGGCGCGGTCCCGCTTCATCTCGTTGTCCCAGGACTCGCGGGGCTTTTCAAGAGTGAAGGGCACCTCCTCGATCTGGGGAGGCCAGATGTTGTTGCCTTTATTGCTGTCAGCGGTTTCCTCGGAAGGATCGATCCGAATCGCGACGACCTTGCGATTGGTGACAAAGAGCTTGCTCACCGACTTGTGATCTTTTTTCCAGATCTCGGCCGGAACGGTGTGCTTTTCCTTGCGCCCATTGTCGAATTCCAACTCAACGACAATCGGCATGATCACTCCGCCAAGATTTGAGAAGTTCGCGACGGTGAGGTGTTTGTTGGTCTTCAGGAGACGACGCTCACGCGGCTTGAGATCGGCGAGCATCTTGCGGTATCTTTCGCGCTCCTTGTCGGTGACCTCGGGATCCTTCTTCTTGTCGTAGAAATCCTTCAGACCCTTGTTCAGATCGACGTATTTGGGAATGTCCTTGTTCCCTTCGGCCACGACATTCTTCCTGGCCTTTTCCTTTTTTGCTTCGAGGGCCTTCTCGTTCTTTTCATCGGGATCCTGCAGGTCGAGGACGTGGCGGCTAAAGCCGGTGATGCCGATATCAACGTGGTTGGTGGTGTAGAACCAGGAATGCCAGAACCAGTCGAGATCAACTCCGGCAGCATCTTCCATCGAGCGGAAGAAGTCGGCGGGCTCGGGGCTCTTGAACATCCAGCGGGTGCTGAATTCCTTGAAAGCATCGTCAAAGACCTCGCGACCGAGAATGGTCTCACGAAGGATTGAGAGACCAGCGGAGGGCTTGCTGTAGGCATTTGCGCCGAACTGCAGAATGGACTCGGAATTGGTCATGATGGGACGCTGATAGTCGCTGGTCATGTATCCGATGATGGTCCGGGGAGTTCCGCGGGAAGGGTAGTTGTCGCGCCACTCCTGTTCGGCGAGCATCTGCAGGAAGGAGTTGAGACCTTCATCCATCCAGCTCCACTGGCGTTCGTCCGAGTTTACGATCATGGGGAACCAGTTGTGTCCCACCTCGTGAATCACCACGGAGATCAGGCCGTTCTTGGTGCGCTCGGAATAGGTGCCGTCTTTTTCAGGACGCGGACCATTAAAGCAGATCATGGGATACTCCATGCCGTAAACCGGACCGTTGACCGAAATGG
>JASFWU010000376.1:0-3075 GCA_050049035.1 Akkermansiaceae bacterium
TGCTCGTTCTTGAGGAGGTAAAGAGAGTCGAAGACATAGCAAAGTCCATGAGCCCCTTGCACCTTGGTGTTGAGTCTCTCGACCTTGGTCTCTTTCCCGTCAACTGTGACCCGATAAAGTCCGCCATATTGGTCTCCCGTGATGAGCCTTCCTTGCGGATCCACCGTCATGGCGACCCATGATCCCTGTTGGCTCTTGGGAACCGTGTAAAGGAGTTCGGCCTCAAATCCCGGTAGAGTGACAACTTCTCCGGAAGCAGGCTGTGGCGTGGGAGCTGAAGGAGCATCGAGAACACGATTCCAAGGTCCGTCGCCATACTTCGCCAGAACGGTTGCCGGGATCCACTTTTTGGTGCCTTGAGGCATGGCCTGCCAGTCGCTTCCGGACTCGATGACTGCGGTTTTGCCGTTCTTGTCCTTGAGGGTGAGTCGGGCCACAAAGCCGGCCGTTCCTCCTTTGTTGGTGGCGTCAAACTTGAGAATGTTGGTTCCGATTTTCAGATCATCAGTGAGATCGATCGACGAAGGTTGCTGCCAGTCCGGATTGACCATCACCTTCTTGCCATTGAGGAAAGCAGTCGCGCCATTGTCGCACGTGAATTCCAGCTTCGCGATGGAAACTCCGCCCGCGGGAATCTTGAAGGTCTTCTGAATGGAGATCCGGTCGTTGGCCTTGGGTTGGCTGGAAGACCAAATCCAGGACGGGTTGGCGGAGGCGAGCGAGGCTCCAAGGGCAAGGATGAGGGTGCTGAGCGGGAGTTTCATGGCGATGGTGTGGGTTGATTCCGGAAGCCCAAAACTAGCCTTCCCAGAAGATTGGGGAAGCCTGTTTTACGAGCATCCAGTTTTGTCTTGAGGTGAAGATAGTGCGAATGACTTCGACCCGTTTCCTGATTTGTGAGGGGGAAGCAAGCTTCACCAAATCGAAGGACATGATCAACCAAAGTTCCATCGAAGAAGAATCAGTTTACGAATTCCGCGATGTTACCGAGTGAACCTCAGGGCGTGTGGAATGACCGATCTTCGATCGATTTCTTGTACTATTTGTCTTTCTCAACCGGCACCTGCTTGAGGACAATCAGGTTCTCACGTTTGGACCGAACACCTTGTAAACGCAAAGTTGAGTCCTTGATGGTATAACTGAAGAGCGATGAGGAGCCGAGTTCATCTTCCTTCTGTGGTTTCTCTTCAATGAGAATCAATCCGTTGCCGATAAGAAAGACTCCCTTTGTTTCGCTACGACTTTTGTTGTCACGATTTTGAATGACCTGAACTGTTTCACAGTTTCCATTCTCATAAAAAACGATTTCAATCGTCACCGGACTGACGCTGTAACCCACGACCTTCTCGGATCGCCACTTTCCAAAGATTTTCGCCGATTCCTTGAGCCATTCGCTTGCATTCGCATTTGCGATCATCAGGTGGACCGCGATCAGCATTAACGCGCTTTTCATTTGAGTCGGGTGTGAGAGTTTTTTCTTCGTCGTCGACCTACTTGAACTTCAGCTGGCTCAGCTTCAGATCAAGCGAGTGAATCTCTTCGCCGTCGATACTGATGATGGTGTATTTGGCTCCGGGGTCATCGCCGGTGAGGTCGAAGTCGACTCGCCCGAAGGACTGCTTTTTGTTGTAGCCAAAAAGCGAGCTCTTGATGAGAGGATGCACATGCTGGTTGGTCAGCCGGGATGAACTGAACTCGTAGAGAGGATACATCCCCGTGATCCCGCTATCGATCTTGTAGGCATCGGATCGGTGGCGGTCGGCTGAAAGGAGAATGACCCCGGGGATCTTCTTGTCAGCGATGAATTGATAAATGGCCGCCCGCTCTTCGGCGTAGCCGTCCCAGGTGTCCTTGGAACCTTTTTTAACGTTCGGAGCGAAAGGAACGTTGGAGCAGATCACCTTGAACTTGGATGGCTTCACAAGGGTCTCCTTGAGCCACGCCATCTGAACTGACCCAAGCATCGAAGGCTTCTCGTTCTTGGGCGACTCGCGATAGTAGCGACCGTCGATCAGGATGAAGTGAACGTCGCCAATCTTGAAGTCGAACCAGCATCCGGGGTTCTCATCACCTCCACCGTAGGAAGGGTTGTCCCAGTTCTCCTTGAAGATTTTCCAGACGTCTCGTTTCCAGGCAGGCTTGTCGACATCAGGGCCGCCCCAGCCATCGTTCGTGGTGAAATCATGATCATCCCAAATGGCATAGATGGGCACTTTCTTGGCCAGCTTTGACCACTCGGGCTGGCTTTGACGACGGAAGTAGTGGAAGCGCTGCATCGCGGGAGTTTCCGGATCGTCGATGTAGACATTGTCGCCCAGCAGGAGAAGGGCGCGAGGATCAACCTTCCCGATGGTGTCCCACATCCGCTCATGATCGGGGACGTATCCCGAGCCCCCGCCGAAGGCGATGGCGAAGCGATCCGTGGGTGCGTCCTTCTTGAGCGAAGTGTCGGCAAGGGTGCGCGGCCAGGGCCAGGTTTTGGCGTCGAGCTTCCAGGCGCCTTCCTTGTCATTGGCCATGTCGAGGAGCATTTGGGTATGATCCTTGTTGATCTTTGGAGTGGCCGTTTTTTCGAGGTAGGCAATGGCCTCCTCCTTCTTGCCGGTCAGGATGAGTTTCAATGCGTGAGGATGAATCCTCTTCACCTGCCCCGATTTTTTCTCCGGGCGTTCATTGTTGACGCGTGGCTTGGAGGCTTGGGCGGAGAGATTGGCAGTGCAGAGAGAAAGGCTCAGGAGCGACAGGCCAAGACCGGAAAGAGAAAAGCGATTTGTCGGGTTTTGCATCTTGTTCCGAGAGTTTCGGAATGAGCTGATCGGGTCAACCTCTGATTGTCGTTCCGAAAATTGCTGGCGTTTGTCGGAAGCCTTGCTCAAGTAAAGGTCATGACGATTTCCTACAAAACCTTGTCCTCAAAGCTAGCCAAGACCGACCTCCTCGTGGTGTTTTCACGGGAAGATGTCACGCCATCCCTGCCCGATGGTGTTGAGGTCCCGGAATCCGTTTTGAAAGAGTTTCAGGGTGGTAGAAGAGAGACTCGTTTTGTCGATGCGATTTCGGGCCCTGCCAAGCGGG
>JASFWU010000243.1:0-4712 GCA_050049035.1 Akkermansiaceae bacterium
CCCCGGGGAAAACCCTAAAGGCCCTGTCGGGCCACGCACATCCAAAAACTGCCCGAATCAATTTCACATCCGTTGCAGGTAATCCGGAACGTCACTTTCCTGTCTGGAAGGAGGAGTCTGCGACGACGCAAAAGACAGCACTCCGCCCACTCCGGCGGCATGGGGCGCCTCAAACAAGGTGGACCCTTCGGCGTCAGGGAAAATATAACTCTTGTTTCGCCCGGCAATCCAGCGGCCAAGGAAGCCCAGCAAGGTGGCAAGCACCGCAAGCCCCAACCCCGCGACGCTCCAGAAGATGGTGGGATTACCGGTCATCCGGGAGAACCATCCTGCCTCCGAAGCCACCCCCGTGCGGGTGTTTTCCCGGGCAATCGCCAGCCCATCGAGGAGGTATCCCTGTCCACCCTCACGAAGTCGTTCTTCCAAGCGCCCGAGACCAAACGAGAATTCAGTCGTAAAGGCCTGAAGTTGCGAAGAAGGTTCCGATTTTTCCGCGGCTTCTTCGAGTGCCAGAGCGAGGATATCTGTCCGATCCTCTTGCGAAACGGCCTCCCGGCCCCTTTCGGTGTAAGCCACCTCGGTTCGTTCGGGAGCACCGAGGTAGTAAAAAACCACAGCCGCTGGCATGGTCTGATCGAATTGGGCTGAAACAAGTCCTGCAAGATCGAGGCCCTCCGGACGTTTCTGCTCGCGGTCCAGGAGATATAAAAACAAGCCAATCCCGACTTCCGAGGCATGATAGGCGAGGGGATTTTCCTGATCCCCGAACTCCTGGGTGGTGAGCAATTCCTGTGGATCGTTCAGCAGGCCTTTGGGCTTTTGCTGGAAATATGCCGCCAACATTTCCTCGGGAATCTTGGTGGGATCCCCCTTCTCCTCTTCGATTTCCTCCGGAAGGGCGCGGACTGCTTCGGTGAGCTCAATCACATCTTCTTTTTTGGAATCGAGCGATTCACGGGCCAGCCGGCCCATCAGGCTCGAACCAGGAACGTAGTTGCCCTTTTCGAGTTCCTTCAGCTCACTCTCGTTCCAACTCGGCAATACCGGCTCTTTTGGCTTCTTCTCTTCGTCCCCGGTAGTGCCGGGAACGGGAAGAACGGCGAACCAAGCTAAAAACAAAAGCACACCTGTCCTCATTGTTCGACCGTATTTCCGTGCGGTTGCTCAACCGGAGTGTTTCCCTCCCGGATCCCTTCCAGCATCTCCGCAACGCGTTTGGGAGACTGCCAGCCCATTTCCAAAACCGACTCAGGGTCACGTCGGACCCGACGCCAGCCCTTGATCAAAATCTTCTCGAGTCTGCCGATCACCGCCTTGAGTGCCCCGAGGTAGTCGGATTGCAAAAACATGGGGTGTCCGGCGGACAGGGCATGAAAAGTGGAGTTCTCGTCAAGGTATGGCATCAAGGCATATCCATAGGTGATCGACGCACTCTTGGCGTTCACATCAACGACGATGAGAATGCCATTGGAATTGGGGCGCTCGAGATCGACATCCTCGTAAGCAGCGCGATTCAGCATCCAGAAGCCGAACTGACGAAGATTATTGAGATCGTCAAAGGCCCCGAGATAGACCGAGACAAAGAGTTGCGGGAACCTTTCCTCAAAACGTTCCAGAACCCGGCGCATGGGCTCCCGCTCCCGCATCCGAAACACTCCGGCGACATCGCTAAACTTTCTCACTCTGACGTCGGTTTTCCCGAAGAGTTCATCGGCATGGTCCAAAGTAAATCCACAGTGCGGGCACGAATCGGCCCCCATGTGGGTTTTTTGGACACAACGCGGACACTTCATGGTGTTACTTAACCGATACGAACTAAACCAGATGATCCTTCCGGACCAAGGACTTTTGACATTTTTCCCCCTTGAAAGGGATTTTTCGCGGGCGCCGAATCCATCCCGGGGTCTTTTCCCATTGCAGGAAAGGAAAGATGCAGTCATTTTCCGGTGACAAAGTCAGCACCATGGAAGCCATCACCGCGCAAATTAAGGATTTCATCCAATACATCGCCCTTCAGTTCATCAAGGACCCCAAACTTGCGGAGCTTCGCATCGGGCACTCCGGTGATAAGAAAGTGAGCTTCCGGCTCGTGCTGAGCCAGCCTGATGTTGCCACCCTCATCGGCAGGCAGGGCTTCACTGCGTCGACCATTCGCAGCCTCATCAAAGCGGCTGCCGAACGTGAAGGCGTTCAGGTGAATCTCCGCATTCATTCTCACGAGGAGGAAAGGCAATATACCGCCGCCCTGGAGGCCAAGAGCATGGAGGAATAGGGCTCGATCCGCGGGCCCGGCACGTTGAAGTGGCAACGGCAATCCGGAAATTCAACCGGTTTTGTGATTCCCGGGTGGAGATTTCTTTTGAAACGTTTATGATCAACATGAATGAGGAAGATTCGCAATCTGGCGGTTCTGTCCCTGCTTCTTGCAGGGGTGGCGTTCGGTTGGATCTATCGGCAACCTCTCGTTGATTTTTACCATCATCACCTTTCGAGAACCGAAGCCCCCTCACGGCCCCGGTTCAAACCGGATCCAGAGCGCTATCAGGAGCTGATTGCCAAAATCAATCAAGGTCGTGAGAATCTGGCCGTCAGGTATTCCGGAGCGCGATCGGCCGAGGAAATTTCGCAGGTCATCACCGACGCCCAGCAGTTTTTGGAGGAAATGCTTCCAGAGATGATGCGGTGCTGGCTTGGAACTCCCTGGGCATTCAGTGGGACCTGCCAGACTCCCGGTTCCGGTAAAATCGCCTGCGGGTATTTTGTCTCCACGATCATGCGGGACGCGGGATTCAAGGTGGAGCGCATTCCGTTGGCACAACAAGCGTCGCAACGAATCATCCGAACCTTTGTCGACCGGCAGCGGATGCACATTCGGACCAACTTGAATTACGCGGGATTCCTGGACGAGGTCATTGCCAGAGGCCCCGGAATCAGAATTGTCGGCCTCGACAAACACGTCGCTTTTTTAGTGGTGACGCAGGTAGGTGAAGTTCGCTTTATCCACGCCTCCGGGGCGGATCCCTATTGCGTCGTGGACGAGTCGAGGGAACAGGCGGGTAGTTTAAAGCGCTCGAGATACCGGGTGACCGCAAACCTCACGCGGAATCCTGAGGTCATCCACGGCTGGCTCACCGGAGCGAACTGGCCAACCTACGGACGATAGCGATCAATGCCGGAGGCCTCACCATTCCGCAGAATGGATCAGGCCGGTTGTGGCCAAGCAAATCCGTGTTTCGTCAGCCTCTTGTCGAGAACACTAATGGCCCGGTCATAGCCGAGGGATTCCAGCACATCCCGGTAATTGGCGGCCACAATCTCGTAATCGTATCCAAAAGCATCGAGATCCTTTTCAAATCCCTCCAGCGCCATTTCAAAATGTTGAAGTCCGTCCTTGATGTTCCCGGTCCGAATCAAGATCAGGGCCAGGTTACCGTAGCTTTGCCCGGTCTCCCCGTGCACCTCGCCAAAGTTTTTGATGCGTGCCGCGAGAGCCTTCTCATGCATCTCCCTGGCAAGCTCGTCGTCTTCCACCTTGAAGTAAAATTCTCCCAAATTGTTGAACAGGAGGGCGGTTTGTTCGTGATCCGGACCGAGGGACTGATGGGTCAAATCGAGAGCCCGCCTTAAACAGGATTCCGCCTTTTCCGTTTTCCCTTCAGCGGCGTAGATGAAACCAAGGTTGTTGTTGAGGTCGGCGATGTCGAGGGCCGAAGGAGGATCGTATCCTTCAAACAAATCAATGGCTCCTTTGTAATATGATTTGGCGTTCTGGGGTTGTCCCAGCAGCTCAAACAACACCGCCAGACCCGCACACAACCGCGCCCGGATTCCATCTCCGCCATCGACCTGCTTCAGCAAGCCCAACGACTCCACATAATCATCCTTGGCATCCTCGTATTCGCCGAGATAACGACAGATTTCCCCTCGTAGCTCGAGGTTTTCCACCAACTCCTGTCTTGATAGAAGATCAATGTCCACACCCGCTCTTGAATTTCCAACCAGATCGTTGGCAATCGTCTTAAGCTCATCCCCTGTCGCTTCTTCAAACGGTTTTGAGGTGCTTTGCCGATCATTCACTTCTCGGGCAGAAGATCAAGACAGTGATCACGCGAGTTTGGCATTTTTCCGTAGACTTCGAGGATTCCCATCGATCCCTTCCTCCCCAGGCCGAGAAGCCGCGCCACTTCCCTTTCATAAAACAACATGCTCCGGCGGTCCGCTCCCTTGTTGGAAAGATAACCCAGACCACGCTTGAGAAGGTCGGACATCCCGGGTTCCGGATGGTCCGGTTCAAGAACGAGCTCCAAAAGCTGGCCAAAGTAGCCCGCCACCGCGGCACTGCGGTAATTCTTGCGAAGGCACTCCCGGTAATCCAACACCGATACCTCACCCAGGGTATGCAACTCACTACGGCGACTGCGCACCCACTGGAAATCAGCTTCCACAAACAAATCCAACCGACCGGCAAAGGGACTTTTGGCCCGCCGCGCCCCTTTCGCCACCGTCTTCAGCAACCCGCCCTCCTCACTCATCCAGTGCACGATCAAACTGCTCTCGGTGAGCTTCGTCAGTCGAATGATCGTCCCCCGACCGGTTTCCATAACCCATCCTTACCATTGTTTTCTTGAATCGACATCCCATTCTCAGACGCACCACCATTCAGTCTTCAAATCCATTGATCTCCCCCGGCCAAAATGCCAAACCAAGCCCGT
>JASFWU010000208.1:0-5427 GCA_050049035.1 Akkermansiaceae bacterium
CCAATCGTGATGCCCCTCGCTCGCCTTTTGCCGGCTGCCTGATCCTCATTGTGATCGGTCTTGTCATTTGCATTCTTGTTGGCACCACTGCCTACACCCTCAAAAAGCAGACTGACGCCTACGCCTCCTTTACCGAAGAGGAAGCCCGCCCGACGCCCGTGGAAGACCCTGCAAAGTTTCCCGCAAAGTTCAACTCCCTGGCAAACCGGCTTCGCCATTTCGACCACGAAATCAAAAACAACCGCCCGGCTACGATCAGCCTGACCCCGCTCGACCTTAATCTGGCAGTGGCTCATTTCGACGCTCTTAAAAGCCTCCGGGTACAACTCCACTTCGACGCTCTCGAGGACGGCGAATTGACCGGCTCGCTTCATTGGCCGTTCAACTCAAACAAAAACCTTCCCGACTTTGTCCGGGGAATTCTTGGAATCGAGGCCCGCGATAACAACCTGAATGGAACCTTTAGCGGGACTCCTCTTCTCACCGATGGCAAACTCATCCTCAATCTGACTTCCATCACTCCTTCAAAAGGCGAACTTCCCGATGACTTTCTCGCCGGCGTTTCACGGGTCATGATTTCCGGTGAGCTCGAACAGGCCGCCGAGGAGGATCCCAAGAATCCGCCGGAGCTTCTCGTGACCCTCCGCAAGCTCACCTCGCTGGAAGTGAAGGAGGGATTATTGGTTCTCGCTTACTCTCCCGATTCCAAACCGCCAAGCGTGAAGGAGGAGTCCGATGCCATGGCCAACAAGGCCAAACAGCTCATTGCTTTAGGTGCCGTGATATTCATCCTCACCATGATACTCTTCTTCATTTTGCTGAGCAGGCGCCAAAAGGCCCGTAGAGAAGCGTCTCGCGAGGAAAAGCGCGAATCCATCTAAAGAGGCAATCGCGAAAAAATTTGAAAATCCCAGGGGATGGTGTCGTTATTTCGGCATGATCAAACATTCGTTTGCCATTGTTGTGGCGACCAGCCTTGGGCTGAACGCCGATCCGGTCGACCTGACCACGCCCTTGCTTTTGAAAGCTCCGGCTGTCGAAAACGAAGCCAAGCCTCCGAAGAAGAAGGAGAAAAAAGAAGAAACCAAAAAGCCCGAGAAGAAGGAGAAGAAGTCGGCCAAGAAACCAAAAGCTGCCGACAAAAAGAAGGAGGCTCCCAAGAAGCCCGCCAAACCGGCTAAAAAGACCGAGCCCGCCAAACCGGCTCCGGCAAAGCCCCAGGCAACCAAACCGGCACCTGCCGCCAAACCCTCCCCGGCTGATGCCGAGCTGGCAAAAGCCAAAAAAATGCAGGAGCGACTCGCTATCCTCAACGCTCTCGAAGCTGAGAAGCAGAAGCACGAGACCAGCGACCTTCGTGCTGAGATCACCAAGCTCAAGATGGAGAAAGAGCTCATGATGGAAAAGATGGCTTTCGCCGCAGCAAAGCAAAAATCAAAGGTTGCCGACTCAATCGCGAAGTTTGAGGCCGAGAAAGAAAAGCTCACCCGCGAAGCTACCCTCGCTAAAATTCAGGCCGAGCACCTTGCCGCCAAGTTGAAGATTCTCCAGGCCACCACCACCATGGAGACCAGCAAGATGATGGCTGAAGTGAGCAAGATCGAAGCAGCGGAGAAGCGCGCCGATTATGCCAATGCGAAGCCGCAGTATCTGGCCAATCCCCTCAAGAAAGATGGCACTCTTGTCGTTTCCGACCGCCGGATCCCCTTCAACGGCCCCGTGACCAGCACCCTTGCTGATCGTGTCACCACCCGGATCAACTACTTCAACAACAAAGATCCCAAGAAGCCGATCTTCATCGTCATCGATGACTCGCCGGGTGGCTCCGTGATGGCTGGATACCGTATCCTGAAGGCCATGGAAGGTTCCGAAGCTCCTGTTTATGTCGTAGTCAAGTCCTTCGCCGCTTCGATGGCGGCTACCATCACCACCCTCGCCGAGAAGTCATTCGTTTATCCGAACGCCATCATCCTTCACCACCAAATCAGCCAGAGCTTCATGTTCTCCAGCATGAACCTCACCGAGCAGAAGGAAAATGTCGAGGACCTCAAGAAGTGGTGGGCACGCCTTGCCGACCCCATTGCTGAGAAGATGGGAATCACTTCCGATGAATTCATCGAGATGATGTATCAGAAGACCGTTTCAGGCGACTGGACTGAGTTCGGCGATGACGCCGTGAAGCTCAAGTGGGCCGACCACGTCGTCAACCGCGTGCACGAAACCTCCCTTCTCAAGAATCCCGATGCCAAAAAGGCCATCGTCACGACCCGCAGCGCCGCCATCGAAAACGGCCTCACTCCGGCAGTCGATGAAAATGGAAATCCCTACATGATTCTTCCCCGCAAGAATCCCAAGGACGTTTACATGATGCACAATCCTGACGGATTCTACCGCTTCAAGTAAGTCCTGGTTGACTCACTTTCAGCCCGGTGCTTCCCCGCGAAGCCCGGGCTCTTTTTCGTTTCAAAGGGCCTGAATCTACTGCCCCACCCAGCGGACAATCTCATTCCTAGTGCTCCGGATCCAAACCGTGCACTGTGGCGTGGGCAACCATGAGGTAGTGAATCAACTGTTGCTCCTCTTCTTTGGTGATCTTGGCTTTCACCGCCATGTGAGGAGTGATTCCACGCCAGAACTCCGGGTCAATCTCGCCAGGCTCGACGCGCTCATGACATTGGGCACAATAGGCCATGTAGATTCCCCGCCCTCTCGCCAGGGTCCGCTCGTCAACCCCGTAGGCCGTTGCCATCTCAGGAGTCACATCTGGGATTCCCTTCATCGAATTCGAGCATCCGGCAAGCAGGCCAAAAGCGGTCAAAGCCAACATCCATTTCATGATTCAAAGCCTATCTCCAGGTCTGTTTCGGGGTCAACCTCTGACTTATTGACCCGGATTCCCTATCGATTCCCCCTTCTCTCCCCAATTTCGCAATTTTTTGAATTCGCCCCAACCCTGATTCCATTTTAGTTTCCGCCCGCCACGCGGCAGAAACCCTTATCATCCACCGCAAATCCATGAGCCTCTACCAAGAATACCTCGCTGAAATCGACGAACGCAAAGAACAGGGACTCCACCCCAAGCCCATCGACTCCGCTGATTTGCTGGCTGAAATCATCTCCCAGATCAAGGATTCCGGTCACGAGCACCGCGAAGACTCCCTCAGCTTCCTCATTTACAACACTCTTCCTGGAACCACTCCAGCCGCGGTCGAAAAGGCGACTTTCCTGAAGGAAATCATCCTCGGAGAAACAACGGTTGCCGAAATCACACCGACTTTCGCTTTCGAACTTCTCTCTCATATGAAGGGTGGAAAGTCGATCGAAGTGCTTCTCGATCTCGCTCTTGGAGACGATTCAGGCATTGCCGGCGATGCCGCAAGGGTTTTGAAAACCCAGGTCTTCCTCTACGACGCAGACATGGCCCGTCTCAAGGAGGCTTTCGAATCCGGAAACACCGTCGCAAAAGATCTTCTCGAAAGCTACGCCGAGGCGGAATTCTTCACCTCACTTCCAGATGTTCCTGAAGAAATCCCTATCGTCACTTACATCGCGGGCGAAGGCGACATTTCCACCGACCTGCTCTCGCCAGGAAATCAGGCCCACTCCCGCTCGGACCGAGAGCTCCATGGCAAGTGCATGATCTCTCCAGACGCCCAGCAGGAAATCGAGGCCCTCAAGCGGCTTCACCCCGACAAGTCGGTCATGCTCATCGCCGAGAAAGGCACCATGGGTGTGGGCTCGTCACGCATGTCCGGAGTCAACAACGTGGCCCTTTGGACCGGGCGACAGGCCAGCAAGTATGTCCCCTTCGTCAACATTGCCCCCATCGTGGCCGGCACCAACGGCATCTCCCCCATCTTCCTCACTACAGTCGATGTGACAGGCGGCATTGGGCTGGATCTCCAGAACTGGGTCAAGAAGAAGGACGCCGACGGAAACCTCGTCACTGATGAGGACGGTGAGCCGATTCTTGAGCAAGCCTACTCCGTCGAAACCGGCACCGTTCTCACCATCAACACCAAAACTCAAAAACTCTATCAGGGGGAAAACGAGCTGATCGACATTTCCAAGGCTCTCACTCCTCAGAAGATGGAGTTCATGAAAGCCGGCGGTTCCTATGCCATCGTCTTTGGTAAAAAATTGCAGAGCTTTGCCGCGCAAGCGCTCGGGATTGAAGCTCCCGTCGTTTTCGCCCCATCAAAAGAGATCTCCCACGAGGGCCAGGGACTGACTGCCGTGGAAAAGATCTTCAACCGCAATGCCGTCGGAACGACTCCGGGCAAAATCCTGCACGCCGGATCCGATCTCCGCGTGGAAGTCAATGTCGTTGGTTCCCAGGACACCACCGGTCTCATGACAATGCAGGAACTGGAAGCGATGGCCGCCACCGTCATCTCCCCCATCGTTGATGCCGGATACCAGTCCGGCTGCCACACCGCTTCCGTCTGGGACAAAAAGGCCCAGACCAACATTCCCAAGCTGATGTCGTTCATGAACAAGTTTGGCCTCATCACCGCGCGTGATCCCGAGGGTGAATATCACTCCATGACCGACGTCATTCACAAGGTCCTAAATGATCTCACTGTCGATGACTGGGACATCATCATCGGCGGCGACTCCCACACCCGTATGTCAAAAGGCGTCGCCTTCGGCGCTGATTCCGGAACAGTCGCCCTCGCTCTTGCCACCGGGGAAGCCACCATGCCTTTGCCTGAATCCGTCAAAGTGACTTTCAAGGGAGAACTGAAACCACACATGGACTTCCGTGATGTCGTCCACGCCACCCAGTCCCAAATGCTCGAAAAATTCGGAGGCGAAAATGTTTTCCAGGGGCGCATCATTGAGGTCCACATCGGAACACTTCCCGCCGACCAGGCCTTCACCTTCACCGACTGGACCGCCGAGATGAAAGCCAAGGCCTCGATTTGCATCTCGCAGGACGAAACCCTCATCGAATCTCTGGAAATTGCCAAGGGACGGATCCAGATCATGATCGACAAAGGCATGGACAACGAAAAGGGAGTTCTCCAGGGCCTCATCAACAAAGCCAACAAGCGGATTGCCCAAATCCAGTCGGGGGAGAAGCCCCCTCTCACTCCCGACACCAATGCGAGCTATCATGCCGAAATGGTCGTCGATCTCGACATCATCGATGAGCCCATGATTGCCGACCCTGACGTTCACAACGAGGATGTCTCCAAGCGATACACCCACGACGTTATCCGCGGCCTTTCTTACTACGGTGGGGAGAAGGTGGTGGACCTCGGCTTTGTCGGCTCGTGTATGGTTCACAAGGGAGACCTCAAAATCGTCGCCAAGATGCTTCGTAACCTGGAAGAGCAACAAGGCAAAGTGGAGTTCAATGCCCCGCTCGTTGTGGCCGCACCGACCTACAACATCATCGATGAACTCAAGGAAGAAGGCGAC
>JASFWU010000071.1:0-10101 GCA_050049035.1 Akkermansiaceae bacterium
AGGGACTCAAGGTCTGGAGGCACTTCGAAGAAAGGGGAGCTGCCTTTTTTGCCTTGGGACGGAGCAAGGATACCGGCAGGCCCTGTGCGGTGGTCACGACCAGTGGCACTGCGGTGGCCGAGTGTCTGCCGGCGGTGATTGAGGCTCATTACACTTGCGTGCCCCTCATTGTTTTATCAGCCGACCGGCCGGTCGCTTTTCGCGGATCAGGAGCACCCCAGGTGATCGAGCAAGACGGTCTTTTTGGATCCTATGCCGTGGCCGATCCGGAGAGTTGGGATGGTCACGGCTCTTTGCACGTGAATGTTCCGCTCGGGGAATCGAGCGGGACCTATGAGAGCTGGAAGGCGGAGGTTGGGGAGTTTTTACCTCGCAAACTCCCGTTTGAAGTCCGTGCGCTGCGGGACTTTCTCGACGAGGGAATCTTCCGTGGCATCGTCGCCATGGTTGGTGGCTTGGAGCCGGAAGATCGTGAAGAAGTCTTTTACTTCCTGAAGGATCTGGGCATTCCGGTGATTGCCGACGTGAACAGCGGAATCCGGGAAGTGCTAGGTCCCTTGTTGATTCCGGAACAAACCCTGAAGGGAAATCCCCCGGGGCGAATCTTGAGATTGGGTGAGGTGCCGGTGGGGAGGTTTTGGCGTGATCTGGAAGAGATGAATTCGACCGAGGTGTTGTCGATTTGTCGAAATGGATTACCCGGATTGGCTCGCGAGTCGCAGGTGATCCGTGGTGAGGTTGCCCGGGTCATCCGCGGACTTGGTCCGGTGGAAGCGATTGGAGATGTCCGTGATGATCTTGCCAAGGCGCGTCCTCTTTTGGCGAGGACGGAAGAGCGATTGGAATCATTTCCGGACAGCGAACAGGGATTGGTGAGTTTGCTTTCAGTGTATGCCACTACCGGCGAAAGTTTGTATCTTGGTAACAGCTTGCCGATTCGGGAATGGAACGAGTATGGACAACTCGAGACACCTTATGCGCGTGTCTTTGCCAACCGGGGAGCCAATGGCATTGATGGGCAGGTCTCGACCTGGCTGGGTGCAACGGCACATTGCGAAGGAGCCTGGGGTGTCTTTGGTGATCTTACCGCGCTCTATGACTTGGCAGCTCCAGCGTTGTTAGAGCAGGTTCAACAAAGCGGAAGAGTCCTGGTGGTGATCAACAATGGCGGAGGGAGAATCTTCGAGCGGCTTCCCCGATTGTCCGGACTGAGTGACAAACAGCGTGACGCGATCATTCAGCCTCATCAGGTCAGTTTGAAATCATGGGCCGAGATGTGGGGGATGGATTATTGCCGTCTCGAACGGCGTGAGGATTTCGATGCCCTGGAAGCTGGTGATAGGACCCTGCTGGTTGAAGTGGTGCCGGATGAGGCTCAAACCACCGGATTTCGGGGTTGAACGGCCCCTTTCGAGGAACAGTCTTGCGCAATGGGTCCGGGTGGGGTAACCCCCTCCCGACATGAGGAAGCCGATCATTGCCGCCAACTGGAAGCTCAACAAGGGACCTTCTGATACCGAGGATTTTATTGCGAGTTTCGAGAGCCGTCTGAGCGACCTGCCCAAGGGGGTTGATATCGTCATTGCCCCGCCTTTTGTGTCGCTTCCAAAAGCCACCGAACTTCTGGCTCAATCCAAGGTTCGGGTCTCCGCACAAAACATGAGCGACAAAGACAGCGGTGCCTATACCGGTGAAGTGAGCGCCTTCATGTTAAAGGAGATTTTCGTGAACTACGTCATTCTCGGGCACTCCGAGCGCCGTTCCATTTACGGCGAAACCGACGAGATCATCAACGCCAAGATCTTGAAGGCACACGAGGTGGAACTGAAGCCGATCTTCTGCATTGGAGAGACCCTTCAAGAAAGGGAAGATGGAAAGCTTGAAGATGTTTTGCGCACCCAGATCACTGGAGGACTGAAAGATGTCACCGAGAAGCAGGTACTTGATACCGTCATTGCTTACGAGCCTGTCTGGGCCATCGGAACCGGAGTGACGGCGACTCCCCAACAGGCACAAGATGCCCATGAATTTGTTCGTTCGGTCCTGACCGACTTGTATGGAATTTCCGTTTCCGAGAAGATTCGGATTCAGTACGGTGGATCGGTGAAGCCGGACAATGCCGCCGAGCTTTTGGGGCAGAAGGACATCGACGGAGCTCTGGTGGGTGGAGCCAGTTTGGAAGCCTCAAGTTTTGCAGAGCTGATCAAGAATGGTGTGGTAGAGTAACCACACCATGGAGCGGGCGGTCTTTGGCACACGAACAGGCGAGGTTGTCGTCGGCTACGGTCCGTTCCGAAAAGCCCAGGAGCCTCCCGGGGGAGGTGTTGCTTTTTATCGCAACGACTTTTCGCTTTCGGTCAAGGAACCGTGGTTGATCCCCGCGAAAGTTGAAATCCTCGATCGTGCTCCCGTCCCGAACGCAGGTAGCTGTGTGGTCGACTGGCAGGAGCCTGATCCGGCGGGCTTTACCGAGGTTTTTCGCGAAGTTTCCGGGGCCATCGGTGCGGGAGTGCTGGAAAAGGCGGTTCCCGTGGTCACTGAGCGGGGAAAGGGGATGGTGAATCCAGACCAGCTCTTGTCCCGTGCCTTCGGACTTCCCAAGTCTTTGCGGCCGTACGGCTGGATTGGTGATGAGGGAGGATTTCTGGGAGCGACTCCGGAGGTGTTGTTTCGCTATTTTGATGGGCGGATCTACACCATGGCCTTGGCGGGAACGGCACGACGCGATGAAAAGATGGTGTTCGCCCTCGACGAGAAGGAAATCCGCGAACACGAGTTTGTCGCGCAAACCCTGATCTCCAAATTGTCGGATCTCGGCATGGTGATTCGCAAGGAGCGGGACATTCTTGACCTCGGAAAGCTCATCCACTTCCAAACCCTGATCAAAGTGGAGCTTTACCAGTACGAAGAAATCCGTACTTTGTTGGAACGTCTTCATCCCACTCCGGCCCTGGGGTCGCTTCCCCGGACGACCGAAACTCTGGCGCAGCTTTACGAGTGGCGCGAACGATTGGGTTGTCCGGAGGCATTCGGTGCTCCTTTTGGACTATGGCGCGATGCGGACTTTGAAGCCCTGGTGGCAATTCGCATGGTGGCATGGGAGGGCGATGAAGTATTGCTTCCCAGCGGATGTGGCGTGATCGAGGAAAGCCGCCTGACCAATGAATGGCGTGAGCTGGCCCTGAAGCGCAGCGCGGTCAAAGATCTTTTCTTCGGGACATGAGAGCTGACCTTGAGGCACTTGCTTCGTATGTGGAGAGCCCCGTGCATCTCTTGATCTGGGAGAAGAGGAGAGGGTTTGAAGTGATTTCGGTCAAAGAAGAAGAATGGACCGATGCCTTCCCGCTTCCCCTCGAGGTTCAGTCGGCCGCCGCGGAATGCGGGTTCATTCTCGATACTTCGACCGCGGCCCGGTTGGATATGGCACAAATGCCGGGTGACTTCTGGGAGGGAATGGATGAAGTTGCTTTTGGTGATCACCTCATTGTTTCTCTTCTCGGGAGATCCGGTCGCAAGTATCTCGAGGTGTATCGGTCCATCACTTCCGGAGAGATGACTTCAGGGCTCACGCTGGGCAGTGACGAACTGCTTCTGGTCACCCGATGGTTGAAAGAGCAGGAAATCTTCGATTACCGGAAAGGGGATGACCTCATGAAAGTGCTGTCCCATTTCGGGAAATGAAAACGACCGAACCACGGAGGTCCGGTCGTTTCGAAGATCGTTCAAGGATCAGGTTTACTCCGCACCCATTTCCTTGAGCAGGGTATCCACGGCTTCGTCCATTGCTTTGCCCCGGGTATTCTTGTAGCGAATGATTCCCTTGGCATCGATGACATAGATGGTTGGCCAACCCCGGACCGCCCAGTCGGTGGCGATGGGTCCGCCGGTTCTCCCTCCATCCCAGAAGGATGGCCAGGTGATGTTGTTTTCCTTGATGGCCTTCTTGTATCGCTCGGCCGGGTCACTGTTGACTCCGAGGATGGTGAAGGGCTTGTCTTTCAATCTCTCAACGAGCGACCGCTCGTGAGGATACATGGCACGGCAGGGGCCTCACCAGTCGCCCCAGAAATCGAGAACAACCACCTTTCCCCGATAGTCCGAGAGTTTCATCTCCTTGCCATCGACATCTTTGCCGATGATCTCGGGGGCCTCCTTGCCAATCGCAAGGCGCTCGGCGGCGAGTCGCTCCGCAACCATGGCTTTGACGACCTCGCGTCCACGAATCTTGAGGTCCGCATGCTCGGTCTCGAGTTTCCTGGTGATTTCATCGTATTCCTTCTTTTTTGAAGGATCCCGCTTCAGGCTCATTGAAGCAGCGTAGAGAGCCGCCCCTTTATTGTGATGGTTCTTGGTCTCTTCCTGGACAGTCTTGAGAAAAGCCTTGGCCTCCTCCGAGCGGGCATAACCGAGGATGGCAATCAACTCCCCCAGCTTTTCGTTGTCGAGATGGTGTTTGGTCAGGACGGCAAAGTGAGATGCTTTGAGTCCGTCCATTCGGGTCACGCTCCCGATCCAAACCATCCCCTCAATGATGGCCACGTCCTTGGGATTGGCGTCAATGAGCTTTCCCATGGCCGTAACCAGATTGGCCGGATCGGGATAGCTGTTCCGGTAAAAGTCGCGCTGTTTTTCCCGGGGAAGGGCGCGGGCCTTTTTGGTGAATTCCTGCATCATTTTCTGATGATCGGAGACAATCGCTGCGATTTCAGACGCAGCGGTGGACTTGGCCTCGTCTTGAGCAACCACGAAGGAGGAGGATGCTGCCAGAGCCAAAAGCATGATTTTTGCTTTCATTGGCGGAAGATAAGCCTGGTGGCGTGGTCAGTCGATGACGGATTGCCGGCCTTTACTTTCAGCGGATGGAAGTCAGCGTTTCGGAGGTGCCGGAACTGAGTCCATCTCTCGTGAGTGATCCCTCCTCAAACGAGGCCATTTTGGATGCCTTTCTGGATTGGCTCGTGGATTCCGGCATTGAACCTTATGACCATCAGGAGGAGGCGATCCTTGAACTCTATGAGGGCAGAAATGTCATCTTGAACACCCCGACGGGTTCGGGGAAGTCGCTGGTGGCACTGGCTCTGCATTTTCGGGCAATCTGTCAAAAGAGGAGGTCTTATTACACCGTGCCCATCAAGGCGCTGGCGAACGAGAAGTTCCTCTCGTTGTGTGAAACCTTTGGCCCGGACAATGTCGGGATGATCACCGGAGATGCCACCGTCAATCCTGGTGCCCCGGTGATCTGCTGTACCGCCGAGATTCTCGCCAATCAGGCTTTGCGGGAAGGTCGGAATGCCCCCGTCAACGATGTGATCATGGACGAGTTCCACTATTACTCCGATCGTGAGCGTGGAATGGCCTGGCAGGTGCCTTTGCTGACGCTGCCCCAGGCCAGGTTTCTTCTGATGTCCGCGACCTTGGGCGATACCGGCTTTTTTGAGAAGGAGCTGACTACCCTCACTGGCGTGGAGACAACGCTCGTGAAGTCGGAGGATCGTCCGGTGCCTCTGGAGTTTTCCTACAGCACGATCTCTCTTGAGGACCAGGTCGAGGAGTTGGTGGAAGCAGGGAAGGCTCCCATTTACCTGGTGCACTTTACCCAGCTGGCGTGTGCCCGTTCGGCCCAGAACCTCATGAGCCGGAACTTCTGCTCCAAGGAAGAAAAAGAGGCGATTGCCGGGGTTTTACAGGAGGCGGATTTTAGAAGCCCCTACGGAAAGGAGATGAAGAAGCTCCTGCGGCACGGGCTGGGGATTCATCACGCCGGTCTTCTCCCGAAATACCGCGTGCTCGTCGAGAAGCTGGCCCAGATGGGCTTGCTCAAGGTGGTCTGTGGAACGGATACGCTTGGGGTCGGAGTCAATGTGCCGATTCGAACAGTCTTGCTGACCCAGCTTTTCAAGTATGGAGGACAAAGTACGGGAATCCTCGCAGTTCGTGACTTTCGTCAGATTTGTGGACGGGCCGGGCGTCGTGGTTTTGATGATGTCGGCTACGTCGTCTGCCAGGCTCCCGAGTATGTCATTGAAAACCTCAAAGCCGAAGCCAAGGCGGCGGCCAAGGGAAAGAAAAGCCGGGCGGTGAAAAAACGGCCGCCTGAAAAGGGCTTCGTCAACTGGGACGAGAAGACCTTTGAGCGGCTTCAGACCGCTGAACCGGAGAAGCTGTCGTCGCAATTCGAGATCCGGCACGGAACCTTGCTCAACGTGTTGTCCCGGTCGGGTGAGGACGGATGTGCCGAGCTGAAGCGATTGATCTCGGTGTGCCATGAAACCGAAACCAGAAAGAAGGCGTTGCGAAAAAGGGCGTTTGATTTGTTCCGTGGTCTGGTCCGGGGAGGAATCCTCGCCATCGTGCCTCCCGGGCAACGGGCCGGGCCGGTAAAGGTGAAGCTGGATGTCGAGTTGCAGGATGACTTCACCATGAATCAGGCCCTGGGTCTGTATTTGCTCGATACCATTCCCCGCCTTGACCCGGAGGAGCCGGATCACGTGGTCAATGTGATCTCCCTGGTCGAGGCCATCCTCGAGGATCCGGGTGCGATTTTGCGGAAGCAGGTCGACAAAGAGAAGACGGCTCTGATCGCGAAGATGAAAGAGGAGGGGTATGACTTTGACGACCGAATGGAAGCGCTCGAGGAGGTGGAGCATCCCAAGCCGGGGAAGGAGTTCATCTATGCAACCTACAACGAGTTTGTGTTGAAGCACCCCTGGGCAAAAGAGGCGGGAGTAAGGCCAAAATCGATCGCCCGGGAAATGGTGGAAGCGGGGTTCTCGTTTGAAGACTACATCAAGGACTACGGGCTGGAACGGAGTGAGGCCATTTTGCTGCGGCACTTGTCAGAGGTTTTCAAGGTGCTCGTGCAAACCGTTCCTCCTTCAATGAAGACGGAGGATCTTTGTGAAGCGGAGGAGTATCTGGGGGAAATGGTGCGAGGGATCGATTCCAGTCTCATCGACGAATGGGAAAAACTCCGGGAGTCGTCAGATCAGGAACCAAAAAGTGAGTGATTTGAGGTCCGGTTCACGTTGTTCTCTTTCCAAACCGAATCATTGTTTCAGACAGGCCAGAGTCATTTTACCGTGAACCGCGATCAGCTTCTCACCCTCATTTTACGGACCGGCACCTTCCTGTGTCTCGTGGGTTGGACGTGGACCCACTTCTATTGGGAGGGCCCTTACGCTGTTCTTTTGTGGAATGAAACGACCTACGGGATGGCCGATGATTGGGACGAATTTGTGGGATCGGGAGCCGATGACGGCCTGGTGCAGCGATGGCTGGGAATTCTGGCCTGGCTCTATCTGGCCTGTACCCTTTTTACCCTGACCGTTCGGCGTCGATCCACCTACCAACTGATCCCGTTGTTGGTGTCCGTGGTGATGCTCGGTTTTCTTTTTTACGCGAAGTATCTTGGGTCCCAACGGCAGTTGCCGATGTTGATTGAGCATGGCGGACAATTCCTCATGCCGGTCCTCTTTGTTCTGGCTTTGAAGGTGGGCCCCAGACATCCGTTGGTTTCGAATCTGGCCATCATCGCGGTGACGCTGACCTTTGCCGGACATGGAGCCTACGCGCTTGGGCTTTGGCCCACGCCGGGGAACTACTTCGCGATGACCAAAGTCATTCTTGGATGGGACGAGGCGGCCGCCACGGTGTTTCTGCGGATTGCAGGGGTACTTGACTATCTCCTTTGCGTGGGACTCCTGATCCCGCGTTTGCGGATTCCTTCCGCTCTTTATGCCTTCGCCTGGGGGCTGGCCACGGCCCTGGCCCGGCCGGTGGCCGGGATGTCCTCCGATCTCAATTACTTCGGCGCCGACCAGTTCGTTCACGAGGCGCTCCTGCGGGCTCCTCATTTCCTCATTCCACTTTATCTCGCGGCCTCCTGGTATGAGGGGCGCAGGAAAAGTACCCGGGCTCTTGCTTCCGAACAGGAATCAGTGGCAGAGTCCTGAAACGAAATTCAGAAAACCTCCGTTATCCCATCATGAAATTTTCCAAATGGTTCACCGTTCTCGCCGTCGGACTGATCTTTGGCGGCATTGCCGTCTCCCAACAGAAGGGGAAGAAGCGCAGAGGGCGGGCCTTGCTCAACATCCCGAAGGTCGAGGAAGCTGATACGATCTGTTTTGCGCTCTACACCGTGAGCGAAAAGACCCTCAAGCTGACAGCCCAGCTCTACCCGCTCGAGGAAAATGCTCCGCTCACCGCTTGCCTTGAGATCAAGCAGGGAGGTGAGTGGAAGGAAGTCGCCTCGACCGACATCATCAAACAGGGATGGACTGCGCCATTCCGGGTCGAGAACTGGGATGACTCGAAGACGGTGACCTATCGTGTGGTTCACGGTGATCAGGCGACTTATGAAGGGATCATCCGAAAGAATCCCACTGACAAGGAAGAAATCGTCGTGGCCGCGTTCACCGGAAACTCCATTCAGCCCGCCCACGGTGGCGATATCTCGCGACAGGATATCATCGACAACGTGAAAAAGGTTGATGCCGATGTTCTCTTCTTCTCCGGCGACCAGGTTTACGATCATCACCGCCACCTCGCAGCCTGGTTGAAGTTTGGTCGTGACTTCGGCGAAATCATCAAGGATCGCCCGACGATCTGTCTGCCCGATGACCACGATGCCGGGCAGCCCAATCTTTGGGGAGAGAGCGGCAAGATTTCCACTCTCGGTGGAGCATCCGACGGAGGATACTCCCGGCCCGCCGAGTATGTCCGCGAAGTCGAGCGGGCACAAACCAGCCACCTTCCAGATCCCGTTGATCCTCACAAAATCCAGCAGGGGATCGGTGTTTGGTTCACCAATCTGAACTGGGGGAATGTCGATTTTGCCATTCTTGAGGACCGCAAGTTCAAGACCGGTCCAGCCGGACGCGTTCCCAAGCAAGGGCCCCGCCCCGACCACATCCGCAATCCCGAATACGATCCTTCCAGCGTGGATGTCGATGGAGCGGTGCTGCTTGGCGAGCGACAACTCAAGTTCCTGAATACATGGTCAAACGACTGGTCGGATGCCAAAATGAAGGTCGCTCTTTCCGCAACCATCTTCTGTGGCGGCGCGCATATTCACGGCGGAGCAAATGGCCGTCTGCATGCTGACATGGATTCCAATGGCTGGCCCCAATCAGGCCGGAACCGGGCTCTCGCTTCTTTGCGCAAGGCTTTTGCTTTCCACCTCGCGGGGGACCAGCACCTTGCCACTATTTTCCATCACGGGATCGACGAATTCCGCGACTCCATTTGGTCTTTCTGTGTCCCTTCGATCGCCAATCTTTATCTTCGTTGGTGGGAACCCCTCAAGGCGGGTGCGAATCGCGAGGCCAACTCTCCGGAGTACACCGGCGATCATCTGGATGGCTTCGATAACAAGGTGACCAATTACGCGGCGGCCAATCCCGAGAAGAAGCCGGCCGGCAATGTGCTCAATACCCGTTCGGCTGGTTTTGGGATTGTGAAACTGAACACCGCAAAGCGCACCATTACCATGGAATGCTGGCCCCGCAATGTCGATATCACCGACCCCAAGACCTCCCAGTATCCGGGCTGGCCACGCACCATTTCCCAGTTCGACAACTACAACCCACCTTCATGGGGTAAGGCCGGTGAGATCGCTTTCAACGTTGCCGATCCTGTGGTGCAGGTAATCGACGAAGCGAGCAAGGAAGTGCTCTACACCGTCCGCGTGAAAGGAAAAACTTTCCAGCCCCACCTTCCGAAGGAGAAGACCTTCACCCTGAAGGCGGGAGCGAACAAGGCTGATCAGGTTGTTGCGACCAAGCTCAAGATTGGCAGTGACAAGCAGTCTGCGACTTTGAAGTAGGGAAGAGATTCATTCCTGAAAAGGCCGTCTGACAATCGTGTTGCCGGGCACCCGGTTTCGTTCATCGATGAGCGATTTCTTCAATGTCGATGAATCGCCAGAAAACTCTATCTTTCCAGGAATCGGGCTGCTAGGGAGCGCGCACAAACTTGCTCTCATCCGAACCCGTGAAACCCACCCGTCTTCCATTCCTCCCGCTCCTTGGCGTTGTCGCCGCCTATTCCGCCCTTTCCTTCCAGTCCGCTGATGGAGGTGAACAAAGCTGGCGCTACTAC
>JASFWU010000072.1:0-10055 GCA_050049035.1 Akkermansiaceae bacterium
GCAGGTTCCCCTCTCTTGAGCGGACCGGTGACCGACATGGAAGCAATTGATGGCTTCTTCACCAACACCACCTACCAGGGAGCCTTCTCTGGGGCAGAGAACTGGGCCGACGGTTGGACCGCCGCCTCAGCGCTTGGCCACTTTGGTGTGGTGATTGAAGTGCCGGTGACGTCGTCCTCCTTTGACGGAACAAACTTCACCATCAATTTCGTTGCCGAGCCCGGTGCGAATTACAAGGTGACCCAGTCGGCGACCCTTCAGGGAGCATTTACGGATGTTGTGGGAGCAACACTCCTCGATGCCCCGGAAGCCGCTTCGATCACCTTTGCTGCTCCGGCCGGAACGGAGAACTTCTTCCGCATCGAGCGGACTGAGGACTAAACGATTTCCGTAGGTAATCCAAACAAGAGTCGTCCCGCCGGGTGGTGGGGCGGCTCTTCTTTTTGGGACTTTTTGGCCCGAAAGTGACAAAGGTGTCACCAAGCAAAATCCACCGTCAGCCCCTCCATCTCCTAAAATCCCCACCTCGCTCATGAAGTTCGTCTGTTTTGCGGCATTTGCCCTCTCGATTCTCCCTTCAAATGCCCAGGAAAGCGGCACGGAGGCCAACAAGAAGCTTCGCGCATCCATTCAGAAATGGACCGCCGTGATGAAGGAAATCCAGGAATCCAAAAGCTCCTGGAGGGACGAAAAGCAGGTCATGCTTGATTCCAAGGAGGCGTTAGCTGCTGAAAAAGCCCAACTGGCCGAGGAACTGAAGGCTGCGGAAGCCCGCAAAACCAAGCTTGATAGCAAATCGAAGGAGAAAATCGAACAGCGGGATTCCTACAACAAGGCCCGCGAAGTTTTTCGGGCTGGTTTGGACAAACTGGAATCCAAGGTCTCGGCGGTGATCCCTTTGCTTCCCAAGGAGCTGGCGGAAGAGGACAAGGTGGCCAAAGCAATCTCCGATCACAAAAGCCATGTCAGTAAGGCCGGCAAGGAAAAGGAGGATATTTCACTCAACACACGCCTCGGCTCAATGGTGACCATTCTTGCAGAGGCTGAAAAGTTCAACCAAGTGGTGACCAGCTTCGCAAACCGCACAGTCGAGCTTGATGGTGAGAAGCTCGTCCTTGAGGGAATCTACTTCGGACTTGCGATGGGCTTTGCGGCCAACAAGGAAGGCACCGCCGCCATCCAGCTTAAGCCTGGCCCCGACGGTTGGGTCGAGCAAAGAATCAGCGATGACGAGACAATCCGGCAGGTCCGCGAGCTCATCGATGTGGGCACTGGTGCCGGCGAAATCCGCCTCGTTCCCCTCAATCTCGAAATTGCCAAGTAGATCACTTTTATGAGACGCCCGATTGTTTCGACGCTTGCCATTGCCACCTTTTTCTGCGGAAGCCTGTCCGCTCAGGAGGCTCAAACCGCTCAGGAAAAGGCGGACCAGGACTTGAGATTGGCCGAGCAACAACTCCGCTCACTTCAGGAGGAAATCCTCAAGGAAAACAGTGCCCTGATCAGAGAAGTGGGTCAGCTGGACAATGATGTTCTCGATGCCGAGAAGAAATTGCGCGGACTCCTCAAGGACGAGGATAGCGCCGTGGGAAACCAACGGCAGCTCAACGAAGAGCTGGCCAGCCGAAAAGGGGAGTTTGAATACACTCTCGCCACTCTCAAAACCTACGGCGGCAGCATCAAGGACCGCATCCATCCCGCTGAAAAACAGACCTTCGGCGAAGCCCTTGCCCAGCAAAAGGAGAAGGCCGAAGCCGCCACCAGTGATCTGTCATCCGAGATTGAGGCTCGTCTCGAGTTTTTGGGTCTCGCTGCAGATCGCCTTCAGCAGGTGGCCGGAGGAATGCGCTTTGAGGGCGAAGCCCTCGCCGATGGTGACAAAGTGGTCAAAGGAGGCTTCGCGGTCGCAGGGCCACTCGGTTACTTTTCTTCCGAAGACGGATCAATCGCCGCCTTCACCGCTTTTTCTCCCGAAGGGTCCAAGTATCCACTGACTGCGCCGATCAAGGATGGTGGAGAAGGAGTGGCCGCTCTCGTGAAATCCGGTAGTGCCACCGTTCCGGTTGATGCCTCGATGGGGAAGGCCATCCAGGTGGCCCGCACGAAGAAGTCTCTCGCAGAATACCTCGAAGGAGGGGGAACGGTCGGCTGGGGGATCATGGGGTTGGGTTTGTTTGCCCTCCTCGTGGCAGTTTGGAAAGTGGTTGAAATCAACCGCTTCCCGATTCCCGGCCGCAAGAAACTCAACTACATCATCGAGGATCTTCTGGAGCATCGACCCGAAGAGGCGGCGCAAAAGGCGAAAGAGTTTTCCGGCCTGGGTGGCTCGATGGTTCAGTCCGGGGTCGAGTATTTCTACGACAAGCGCCGTATCCTTGAAGACGCTCTCCTTGAGAAGCTGGGACTGATTCAACCTCGTTTGGAACGGATGCTTCCCTTCCTCGCGTTGGTGGCAGCCGCTGCGCCCATGATGGGTCTCCTTGGAACAGTGCTCGGGATTATGAAAACCTTTGCCATGATGTCGGCCGGAGGAGCAGGGGATTCCAAGTCTTTCTCAGCCGGAATTAGTGAGGCTCTTATCACGACTGCGATGGGCCTGATCGTGGCCATCCCGGTCATCATCATTCACGGAATGCTGAAGAGTCTCGCCAAAGGAAAGTTTGCACAGGCCGAAGGAGTGGCTCTGGCTCTCCTCAACGGAACCACCGAGCTCGGCGAGGCGCCGAAGGAGGAGTCTGACGAAGACGGTCAGGATGATTTTGACGAAACCGAGTTGTCTCCCGCGTGATGTTGGTATTGGCAGATCTCCAGGAAGTGATCGACATCTTCACCGATGGCGGCACCGTCATGGCGGCTCTCGCCATCGTGGCCTTCCTGCTCTATACCTTTGCCACCGCTTCCCTTTACTTTGTCTTCCGCGGGAATCTCAACGACCGCCAGCAGGATCAATGGTCCGTCTGGATCAATCATCCTGAAAAAGCTGAAGGCCGGGTCGGTGAGATCATCCGCTACGCCGTGCTCGGAAAACGGATCTCGATCAAGCGGGTGCAACGTCGCTTCGACGAGATGCGCGAGATCCTCATCGCCTCGGTGGATCGTCGTTTGATCATCATCACCACTCTCGTGGCAGCAGCACCCATGACCGGACTCCTCGGAACGGTCGGAGGAATGCTCGACATGTTTGACGGCCTCGCCGCCGGAGGAGGAAAGCAAAGCATGGGGCTGATCGCCTCGGGAATGAAAGAAGCCCTTTTCACCACGCTCACCGGCCTGGTGATCGCGCTGCCCGGCATGTTCATGGCTCTCCTGGTGCGGGAACGGCGTAACAAAATCGACACCACTCTGACCCAGCTTCAGAGCATCATTGTCACTACAAAATTCCGAGAAGCATGAGCCTCATTAGACGAAGCGGTGGCTCCATGAGCCAGGATGAAGAACCAAAGCCCGATCTCTCGCCGATGATCGATTGCGTCTTCATTCTCCTCATCTTCTTCATCGTCACCACTGTGTTTCAAAAACCACCGGGAAAAGAAGTGACCCGTCCGTCAGCTGCTGAGGCCGCCCGCCTGGAAAAAAACTCCATTCTCATTGCGGTGACCGCCGAAAGCAAAGTCTTCTACGGAGGACGCGAAGTGGGCGTCAGTGGCATCCAGAATGTCGTGCGCCCGATGCTTCTTGAAGACGAGAATCTCCCTGTCATTATCCAAGGAGATACCAATGCCTTTCGTGGTGTTGTTTCTGATGTTGAGAAGCAATGCTTACAAGCTGGGGTCAAAAAGGGCCGTGTCTTCATTTCCACCAAGACCTAGATAGAATCGAGCTATGCCTCTTGGAAACAATCGCTTTGAAATCGACGACAGTGATCCGGAACCGGATCTCTCGCCGATGATCGATTGCGTTTTCATCCTTCTCATCTTCTTCATCGTGACCGCCACCTTCGTGGAGGAGGATGGTTTTTCGGTGAACCGTCCGGAGGATTCTGCAAACTCTGCGCAAGCGGCAGATGATCAAATGCTCGTCCTCATCATCGGAAAGGACAACCGCATCCAGCACAATGGGCGCGTTGTCACCCTTGATGCCATCCCCGGTTTGGTTCAGGCGCAACTTCAGCGTGAAGAACGCAGCCCCATCATCATCCAGAGCCACAAGGAATCCCTTCACGGGATGACCACCTGGGTTCAAGACGCCGTTCTCAAAGGAGGAGCTCCTCCCACCGCTATCACCCTGACTGACTCATGAAGCCTCGTCATGTCTACCGACCTCCCCGGAGGAATCGTCTTTTGAGCACGTCGATCATCTTCGGTGGCGGGGCGCTTCTGACCTACATGGTGTTTTATCTCATCCCGCTCATGCAGAAGCTGGATGCCGACCGGAAGAAGGAGGAGGTGGCACTTGCCCCGCCGGTTAAGGCTCCCGAAGAGAAGGAATACACTCCTCCTCCCGAGGAACAGCCCGAAGAGCCACCACCACCTCCACCCGAGATGAGTGAAGCATCCTCGGACATCCCGGTGGATATCCCCGACATCCCCATGCCCAGTGGTGGGATGGGACGGATTCTCGTGAATGTGAAACCTCGCGTGCGAATCGGCGAAGGCGGAGGAATGGATACCGGAGGAGTCGATACCGAGCCGACCGTCAGCTCCAGAGCACAACCCAATCTTTCGAACTCCCTGAGGATTAAAATTAAGAAGAAAGGCGGGGTTCAGGCCGAGATCACCGCTTTGGTGGACGAAAATGGTCGGGTTCTCGAAACGAAGGTTTCCAAATCTTCGGGAATCTCCGGGGTCGATCAAGGCCTCATGAATACTGTCACTCGCTACAAATTTCGCCCGGCCATCCGCAATGGTCGCAAAGCCAAGGCCAAAGTCCGCATTCCCTTCAATCTCCGCTTTTAGTGACAAGTTCGTCACAGAACTTGGCCTCGTTACTTTCTGCAAACTTCTTCACCCTCATCCCAGTCAATGACCCTTCGACCCTTCGCCCTCCTGACTCTCCTCGTTCCCTCTCTTTTTGCGGAACCAATCAAGGTGTCGCCTGAGCTTTTCCGTACTCCGGAGTTTCGCAAACGCTTCGTCGGGAGCTACGGCTTCCTTCCTGAAGTGGAGCCAAAAGTCGACCAGGAAGAGGCCCGCTTGATTGCCGAGCTTGCGGAATACCTTTCGGTGGGTCAGTTCAAAGAAGCCGAGAAACGCCTCCTTCAATTCATCAAAGAGCGTCGCAACCCCGTCGATCCCGAAGCCGAAGCCAAGGATGTTTCGGCCGCCCTCGTGTTTACACTTGGGAACCTCTACTTGCAGAACAACCGTCCCCAGGAAGCGGAGTCTGCTTACAAGACCGCGATCAAGCGCTTCCCGGAATACCGTCGGGCTCACAAGAACCTCGCCATGCTCTATGCGCGGACTGATCGCATGAAGCTTGCCAAGCCGCACCTTCTCAAGGCCATCGATCTCGGAGACACCGACCATCTCAGTTTTGGTGTCATGGGGCACGCTTTGCTGGCCGAGGAAAACGCCCTGCAAGCCGAGTCGGCTTTCCGTCAGGCCGCCTTGCTCAACCCTGAAGAGAAGGATTGGAAAATCGGTCTCGTGCAGGCACTCCTCATCAAAGAAGACTGGGGTCAGGCCGCCAGTCTTTTGCAAACTCTCATCAACGAAAATCCCAACGACCCCTTGCTCTGGCTCCAGCAGGCCAATTGCTACCTCCAAATGGACAAAGTGATGCAAGCCGCCGAGAACTACGAGATTCTTCGGCTGAAGGGACTCGCTGATGAAGCCGCCCTCAACACTCTTGGTGATCTTTATGCCAACCAAAAGCAGCCCCTCCTTGCTCTGGGAGCTTATCTCGGTGCGATGCGATTGGGTGAAACCGTCAAGGTTGGCCGCTCCTTGAAATCCGCCGAATATCTCCTACAACTGGAAGCACCTGATGAAGCGGCAAAGTTTCTTGCCGAGGTCCGCGCCAAAGGCGGCGATGAATTCACCAAGGATCAAAAGGTCCAGGCCCTCATCATCGATAGTGATATCGCGGTTGCCAAAAAAGATCTCGCCAAGGCCACGAGCCACCTGAAAGAGGCCCTTGAGCTTGATCTTCTCAGTGGTGCCACCCGGGTGAAATTGGGACTGATTTACCTTGAGCAGGCTGCTTCCGCCGAAGCCGAGGAGGCGGGGAAACTGAAGGTTGAGGCCCGGGCGGAATTCTCGCAAGCCGCCCGCGACGCCGACAAGAAGGTGGCATACAACGCCAATCGTGAGCTGGCGCAGATGTTTGTGAAGAACCAGCAGTACCTCGAAGCGATTCCGCTGATCGAGGAATCACTTCGTCTCAAAGACGGGAACAAGGCGAGCCTGGAACTCTATCTGCGCCGGGTCCAACGAGCTGCCGAACGCCAAAAGGCCCGAGAGGAAAGGCTGGAATTGGAGCGCAAGGCCAAGAACGAAGAACTCGACAAGTTCAATGCCAAGGAGGCCGAGGAAAAGGCAAAGGCCGATCAGGAAAAGAAGGACGCCGAAGCTGCTAAGAAAAATCCCAAGGAATAGCCGTCACACATGACCTTCACCCGATCCATCGCCTCGCTGGCACTTTCTTCCTCCCTCCTTTCGACGGGGTGGGGGAATGAGGCGCTCGAGCTTTTGAGTCAGGAAGCGGATCGATCGCAAAACGTTTATGAAGAGGCGGCCAGTCTCGCTGCTCCTCGAAAGGATCTCGAGGTTGAGGAAAAGAACGAGCCACTTGATGCCCGACTGCCGGATCGATGGCGAACTGAGCTGGAACCGAAGTTTCCATTCCAGGCTGGAACGGAAACCCGCGTGGCCCCGCGGGGTTTGTTTGATTACCAGCACAACGAACGGTCCCAGGGCCGGGGAACCAAGTTGAGCCGCGCCCGTGTCGGGGTGGTTGTGGAAACGATTTACGGCATCGAGATTCAAGCGGATGCCCTCCTTTCAAGTTCCGGAAAGTATGAAGGATGGGAGACATTGAAAGCCAGCGTTCCTCTCGGGGAATGGGGGTTGGTTCATGCCGGTAAATTTCCGCCTCCTTTTTCCACGGAATACTCACGCGATGCCGCCATTCGTTGGTTCCCAACTCTTTCACCGTTCAATGCTCAACTTGCTCCGGCCAGCAGTCTGGGAACAATGATCGAGGCCAAGGGAAAAGTCCTCGACTGGAAGCTGGGATGGTTTGGTTCGGATGCCAACCGGAGCATGCCTTCGCTGGACGGCGACGGAGCGGTTCTGGTGAGTGTTGCACGCACCTTCAATCGGGCGGGCAAGAAAGGAGCGCCCAAGGCAAACTTCCAACGAGTGCATTTCGATTACCTTTACAACAGCGAGGGTTCCCAGAGTCAGACGATCCCGCAAGGCTACCGTCATCTCGCTTCCGCAGGCACACAATATAGTTCGGGTCGTGTGGACTTATACTCCGAAATCCTTGCTGCCCGGGGACCTGCCAATACCGCCTATGGTGTTACGGCTGCTGGTCGATTCTGGCTCCTGCAGGATGCCATCAGCTTTGTGGGACGATATCAATATGCCCGTTCCCGCGAGCCGGGAGGTATCATTTCCTACTGGGGAATCCCAGCCACTGGTTCTGATGCCACTTTCCCGACGGCTTTCCCAGCTACGACTGTCGGACAACAACTGAATTCCTTCTACGGTGGATTCAATTTCCATTTCGATGATGATAACTTGATCGTCGGAACCGGGGTTGAATACCGCCAGCTGGACGAAACCGGAGTGGATTCAGTTGACCTCAGATCCTGGGGCTGGACGACCTTCGTTCGCTACGCATTCTAATTCCAACCACACCATCACCATGAAAAAACTCCTCATTTCTGCCCTCGGCAGCCTTGCCCTCTTCCTGCCTACCCAGGCTGTCACCGTCGACATCGATTCCTTCGGTGCTGCTCTCAATGGATGGCGCAAGAACCGGACCGCTTTCTACAGCATCGATAATCACTCTTATCTGACCTACAAGCCGACGATCACGCCGAATCCGGCTGGAGGAATTTTTGTTTCCACTCGAGTCGATCACAAGGCCCGCATGGGCAAGAAGATGACGTCCTACATTGAACTGAACTTCAGCTCCGAGGGCACGCTTCTGACTGCTCAGATCCGTGTGATGGCCGGGGATCTTCGTCTTGATACCGGATCGATTGCCCGTCCTCCTCTGGCTCCGCCCCCTGCCGAGGGAGAGCTGCCTGCCGTCGATACCGAGCCATGGCTCAACCCCACCACCCGGATGGTGAACCAACTCTTCACTGCTCTCGATGGTGAGTTTGCCAAGCTTTCGAAGCGCGATCAGGACGAGAAGAAGGACATCTTCAGCCGGGTTTTTGGCAAAGGTTACCAGACCGCTGATTTGTCCTCGGCTCTTCGCCACAACCTGAATCTTCTTCTCGGATACACCAAGTAGGAGGCTTTGGCTCAGGCTCTCGGGCTTTTTCCTTGCTTCAAACAAGGGAGGCAGCGGATTCGGTTAGGGTTATGAAAACCTCGCAGCTTCCAATTCTGTCCTCCCTTTTTTTGTGCCCTGTGATACCCGCTTCAGGCGGTGTCATCGTCGGGATTTTTCCTGAACCGGGAATCTATTCGATTGCCGCCCAATCGGTCGCGACCCCAAACCCCGGAAATGAAGAAGCAGTTGGAGGAGGGAATACCAACATCCTGAGCATCATCCAGAAGGATTACTTTGCGGCTCTACCTGGCCCCATCGTTGCTCCGGTCGATATTGTCCTGAGAGTGGAAGACGACACCAGCGCATCAGGAATCACGGAGTATGTCGTGATCGAGAATGTCCAGAACAGCACCGGTGTCGATTGGATCGGCTATCGGGTGGAGCTGGGATTCGGAGTGGGTGATGACTTTGTGCCTTCGACGGTGGGGGATGGTTTGGATTTCGACGATGAGGACAATTCACCGATCACCTTCTCACCCATGCCGGCTGATTTCACAACCGTCTTGCGTCCCATCGAGGACGAATTGGTCGCCCTCGATGGAACCCTGCTGGCTGGTGAGTTTTCGGGAACGGACTTTGTCTTTCACATCGATGTCCCCAATGGCATCACCGAGTTCACTCTCCGGCAGCGACCGATTTTAATTCCGGAACCCGGCGTGACCGCGATGCTTGGGTTGCTGTCGCTGACCGCTTTGCGTCGCAGACGTTAATATTTAATCAAAGATCGGGAAGAAAGTGTTGAAGGCCTTTTCGCCGAAATCAGCCGGATCGTTGAAGCGCTTGTGACGATCCAGGGCGGAGATGCGCGCCATTTCCTCGGACGAGAGGGTGAAATCACTCAAGGCAAAATTCTCGCGCAGGTGATCTGGTGATTGGGTTTTGGGAATGGGAACGGTTCCCCGTTGTTCGGCCCAACGAAGGACCACTTGCGCTGAGGACTTTCCGTGACTCGCGGCAATTTCTTGCACGCTTGGATGGGAAAGGATGCGCTCGTCTTCATTTGCCATTCCAAGCGGAAGGTAGGAATCGGCTCCGAAAGGCGAGAAGGCAGTGACTGCGATTCCCGCTTCTTTGCAAAAACGCAACAAGTTCTCCTGGCAAAGGAAGGGGTGCATTTCGACCTGAAGAACCGAGGGCTTGATCCGACAAAAGGACAGCACCTCGCGGATCATGGCAGTGCCAATGTTGCAAAAGCCAATCTGTTTGGTGAGTCCGGCATCGACGAGGTCTTCCATCGCTTTCCAGGTTTCAGAGTAGGGCACGGAGATGGGCTTCATAGCGTCCCCTCCGGCGGTCCAGCCCGGTGGATACATCGTTTCAAAAGGGACGAACTCCAAGGCAATGGGGAAGTGGATGAGAAAGAGGTCGAGCTGCTCCAAGCCAAGATCGGACAAGGTCCGTTCGCAGGCTGCCCGCACGTGTTGCGGCTCGTGGTAGGTATTCCAGAGTTTTCCGGTGACCCAGAGGTCGTCCCGGCTACAAAGCCCATCCTTGAGGGCCCGCGCTATTCCTTCGCCCACCAGTGATTCGTTTCCGTAGTCGGCGGCGCAGTCAAGATGACGGTATCCTGCAGCAATGGCCTGGCAAACGATGTCGGCGGT
>JASFWU010000005.1:0-27017 GCA_050049035.1 Akkermansiaceae bacterium
ATGATAAGGTTGGAAAAACGAACGACCGCTCGGTCTTTTGTGCCATGGATTTGAATCGTTCCTTGTATGAAATGGCAGGGATTTCTCCCAAGGAGAAACTGGATGGCGAGAACCTGTCGGGTGTTCTTGTTGGGAAATCAGATGCCTCCCGCGAGGCTCCGATTTTTTGGCGTCGCCCGCCGGACCGGCCGGGATTTGGTCATGGATTTCAGGAAGACAATCCGGATCTCGCGGTTCGGGGAGGGAAGTGGAAGTACCTCGTCAATTTCGACGGCTCCACTCCGCAACTTTTCGATCTCTCCATTGATCCTTCAGAGTCCCGCAATCTGGTGAAGAAGCACCCCGATGTGATGACACGACTGGACAAGATGGTCCGGGCCTGGAATGCCGCTCTCCCTGTCGATGGTTCCGATCCTTCTTTTCAAAAGCCCGAGCCGCGCAAAAAAGAGAAGAAGTGATCACGTGACATTCTCCAGAAGAGTGGCATGGATGAAACCACCACCGCAGAAGAATTGAGGGAAGCCACTGATCGTTATCAGCTTTTGGATGTTCGTCTGGCTGATGATTACGAAGCCGGGCATCTGGAAGGAGCTAAGGGGAACTGTGTTTTCGAGGTAGCCTTTGAAGGCCGGTTGACGGACTCTGCTCCGTCAAAGGAAGTCCTCACGGTGGTCTACGGTGCCAATGACGACAGTCGCGAGGCCCTGATGGCGGCCGAGAAACTCGAGCGCTTGGGGTATGCCGATGTTCGTGTTTTGAAAGGGGGATTCGAAGAAGCTTCGGGGATCATTTCGGTGATTCAGGGAACGCCGCTTCCGGCTTCACCAGCAGAACCCGATGGCCGGTTTGTTCTCGATCTCGAAGAGTCCTATGTCGGGTGGACCGGCCGCAATCTCATTAACAAGCATCACGGTCGGATTGGGATTCGCGAAGGGGAGTTGGTTTTTGACAATGGAACCCTGGCAGGCGGCTCGGTCGTTCTCGATATGAATGCGATCACATGCGTGGATTTGGCTGGAACGGATCTGCATGATGTCCTCATTGATCATTTAAAGGGCCATGACTTTTTCGACGTGGACGTTTTTCCAACCGCTGAGGTCGCAGTGAAGGAAGCTGACGAACAGCAAGCGACGATCGAGTTAACAATGAAAGGGGTTTCCGGGGAGGTGGTGATTCCGCTCGAGGCCGGGTTGAACGAAGAAGGATGCCCCGTGACGCAGGCTGCGTTCTCGATTAACCGGACAAAGTGGAATGTCCTCTATGGCTCCAAGCGGTTTTTCAATCGGCTGGCCGGTCATCTGGTCAATGAGATGGTCGAGATCGAGCTGCGCCTGATCACGAAGAAGGCCGTTTAGGTCCGATGGTTCCTCCTTCAATGAAGCGGGCCTTGGTAAAATAGGACCGACGATCTGATCGCCCGCTTTGGACATTTTTGAGCCAACGAAGAAGGCGTCGGATGACCGGTTGAATGTCCCAATGGATATGAGCCACCGAAGGTTCGCACCAGGCGAAGCTGGGGTGGCTGTCGGTGCAGATCAGCGAGATGTCTTCTGGAACGCGAAGCCCGCGATTGGTCACGAAATAGAAGACCGCATTGAAAAGAAACGGCTCGTCGGCGATGATCGCGGTCGGTGGAGTGGGACCAAAGAGCGATTCCAGAAGGCTGATGAATCCTTGTTTTGTTTCCGACCAGTCAGGAAGGTTGAATTGGCCAATGGGAACTCCCGCTTCCGCAAGTTCGTTCAAAAATGTCCGCTCCACTTTCCCGGGTGCCGGGATGCGACGTGCTTCACGGCAAAGCAAGGTGATGCGGCGATGACCAAGGTCGAGTAGCCGCCGGGTGGCCTCGAGGGTTGCGCCGGTTTTGTCGGGACCCGCGGACGCAATGGTAATCTCCCTACGACGTCCGAAGAGTGCGAAGGCAGGCTTGTCCCATTCGGAAAACCACTCGAGAAGCTCGCGCGGACCGGCCAAAACAATCCAGAGATCGGCATCTTGTTTCTCCACGTAACGCACGATCGCCTCAGTCTCCATTCCGAAGTCGGTCATCGATTTCTCGGTTAAGAAAGGAAGGTAGCCTGCCTCTTCAACCTTGTGGCGGATCTCGATCAGAAATTCGTCGGACTGGTCACGACGGTCCGGCAGGAGCATGGCGATGCGGAGTTTCCTGACGTCCTGCTTGTGTGCTCGATCAAGAATGAGCCGTCGTCTTCCCGCTCCCTGGCTTGCGATCAGGCCTTCCTTCTCAAGTTGCTGAAGGGCGATCTCGATGGTGCGTCCACTGACATCGAGTTCGTTGATCAACTGAGTGCGCCCCGGCATGGTCCCTGTCCACCGTCCCTTGGCTAGCTCCTCGCGAAGGTGTGCTGCGACCTGTTGTTGCAGGGTTGGAAAGCTCTTTGAAGGCACTTTGAAAACCTGAACATGGTTAAGCAGGTTTACAATATCGAAAATTGTCCCGGGGTTTACCGCGAAGGTATTACTGAGCAGGGAGATGGGGCCCACCCGGATTGTCTTCGCATTTTCAAAAATGAATGATCCTTGAGGTCTTCCGACTGATTGCTATGAGGTGACTCACATGAGCAATCCCGAAACACCGGACCGCCGTTCCTTTCTTCAGAATTCACTGCTTGGAACAACGGCTCTTGGGGCGTTCGCTTCCACCACCGAGACCGTGGTATCGGCAGAGACGGGTATTCAAGATCCGGAAGTGACCAACGAGGTCGATGTCCTTGTGGTCGGAGGAGGAACCGCCGGAAACATCGCGGCCATTCAAGCGGGGCGTGCCGGAGCGAGTGTCCTTCTCGTTGAGAGAGGAGCCCAGCTGGGTGGCATGACGACGACCGGCGGAGTGGCTTATCCCGGTCTTTTCGATGCCTGGGGAAAACAGATCATCGCAGGGATTGGCTGGGAGCTGGTCAAGGAGGCAGTGGAGCTGGACGGCGGAGTGTTTCCAAATTTTGCCAAGGTCCCGAAGCGACACTGGATGCACCAACTCCACGTGAACCAATTTCTATACGCAATTCTGGCTGAAGAGAAATGCGAGCAGGCGGGAGTGAAGATTGCCTTTCATGAGTTTCCCCAATCGGTGGTGAAAACCGAGACTGGCTGGCAGGTCGACTGCGTGGGATTTGGCACGCACCGTCGGGTGTTGTGCAAGCAGGTGATCGATTGCACCGGAGGAGCGGAACTTGTCGGGTTGATGGGGTTTCCCAGAATGCGGGAGGACGAAACGCAGCCGGGCTCGATGCTGTTTCAGCTGGGTGGCAATGCCGAGCCGGGTCGCAAGCAACTTCACCAGGTTTACGTGCATGGGGCGGACTCGACCAACTCACGCACCGTCACCAAGGCAAACATGACCGGGCGGAAGACCATTCTGGCGAAACTACGAAAGGAGAAGAAACGCCTGATGCATCTGCAACCGGAGACTGGTTTCCGGGAGAGCTTTCGAATTGAAGGTGAGAAAGTGGTCACCGTGAACGACTACCGCGCCGGTCGACTTTTTGACGATGCCGTGAGCAATGCTTTCTATCCCGTCGACCTTCACACCAAAAACGGAGTCAAACCCAAGCCTCTCAAGCCAGGGACCGTGCCTACCGTTCCACTTGGGGCTTTGGTTCCCAAAGGAAGTACGAATGTTCTCGTAGCAGGTCGTTGTGTTTCCAGCGATCGACTTGCGAACTCCGGACTTCGGGTGCAGGCCAGTTGCATGGGAATGGGTCAGGCGGCTGCAGTAACAGCAGTTCTGGCGGCGAAAGCAGGCACCACACCCATGACGGTGCCCTTGCCCGAGATCCATGCACTGTTGAAAGAACACGGAGCAATCATTCCGGGCAAAGGTTAGGAAATGGCGCGGCTGTTTTCCAAAGGACCGCGAAGAGGTTTGGTGTCTCTTCTGATCGCCTTCACTTTTTTGGTGATGGCGGTGACCGGGGTCCTGGCTTTCTTCCGGCCGTTTTCGATCAAGCTGGTCGGGCTCCATTCCTTGATGGGGTTTGTCTTCATCGTCTTTATCGCGGCGCACATCACCAATAATGGTCGAAACCTGAAGACCTATTTGAAGAGCCGGATGGTCTGGGCGGTGATGTTGGTTTCGGCGGGCTTGAGTGCCCTGTTCTTTTTTCAGCCGGCATCGGTCAAGGCGGTGTTGGGCTTGAGCCAGAATCTGGGTCCGGCTCTCGATCGGTTTGAGGAAACTGAAGAAGGAATGGTGTATCAGTATCGTCCTTCGGAAGACTACCAGCTGAAGCTGACTCTCATGGCGGGTCCGTCATATGACTTTGACGCCCCGCCACTGGTGGCAATCTGGTTGGAGAACCAAGGTGGTTACCACATCAAGACTTTGCGGTCTCCCGAAGGGGAGGAAGAAGTCCTGCCTTACTGGAAGTTCAAACGGGATGGTTGGGCCAAAGCGAAAAAGGAGGCGGAGGGGAATTCAGAACCTGACGCCGTTTCCAGTCCGACGCCCAATGGGTCCTTCGATCCCGCCGATTATATCCTCCCGTCAGATCCGGAGACCTCGACGCCCTACAAGCTCCTGATCGAGATCAACGATCCGAAAGATGGCGACCAACCGTCTTTGGTCTACGCGGTCGAGATCGATAACCTGGATCCGCGCATTTTTCAGCTGCTTGATTTGGTCGGCTACCCCGTGCGCGAAGACCAGGAGGGCAAAGAGGCGTGGGAGTTGTACTTCGTGAATGAAAGCGTGACCACCGCTCTCGAGCTCATTGACAGCGCGTTGCTAAGGATTCGCAGGGATTGAGAATGTGAATGTCCGCTAACGGTTGTTTCCTCCGAAGGGAATGGCGGGACTCGACGGGTGAGTTTTCGGGAATTCGAATCTTCCACCAGGATTCATATCCTCCTCGTCTTCCAAAGGAGAGGGGTCGAGTCTGCGTTTCAGGCTATCGGGGAGTTCAAGATCCGGTGGAAGCTCCAGATTCTCACGTTTTTTCCGGAGGTCTTCCAGCAGCTCCTCAGGTGTGATGAGTTTTCCTTCCTCCTTCAGTTTTTGAAACTCTTCAGTGGAGATTCCGGACCTGTTGGGAGGGGATGGCTCGGAGCATTTTGTCAGGAGAATGAGAGCTTTGATGGCCAGGAAGACGATCACGGCAATCACGCAGCCCGAGTTCGAGGATCCCGATGACGGTTGCGAGGTTGCTTCGTAAGGTCGGGGCATCGCGTTCGTCTGGAGGGTGGGACGCCGATCAAGTTGGTCCTTGATCTTCGTGGCGACCTCCTCCGGGACGGAATCGAGTAGCATTTCGAAACCTCTCCATGAGCGGGAGATGTTCTTACAAACAAACTGGAGGGCGCTTTTGCTTTCCTCGGACTCCCAGTCCCAATCGAGATAGGGATCCCGGATCCGGTCAGCCCAAAAGGAACGCCAGTTTGCTGGAAAGACCTGCAGGAGAGATCCAAGCAATTGATGGCGTTCGATATTGGCCATCTGTTGATCGCGCCAAACCACGGGGAGGATTTCATAGGCGACATCCATCAAAGGCTTGGCATGCATGGGGTTCCAAAGGGCTGCCGCACAGGCCAGATGAGCGACCGCTTGCCCGCCGGCGGTGGTTGAAATCCGGGCAAGGTTCTTTTGGAAAAGCCGGGAAAGATTGCCGATCTTTGCCGAGTCCATCTCGTTTTCGGCCCGTGAGATGATACAGTGAGCTGCCTGGGATCCCTCGTTTTCGAGTTCAAAAAGAATGGCCTCGGGTCTGAGACGAATATCCGGATGATCCGGGAACTCGAGAACAAGGTCGGAGAAGGCCTGGCCCCAAAGATTGACCTCAGCGGGTTGGCTGAAAAGCGCGCCTTCGAATGAGCGCATGGCGGCTGGAACATCACCCTCTGACTCGACAGCTTCACGAATGGCTTCGACTTCGTTCTGGAAAAACGAATTCGTGTTTTCGGAATGGTCCTCACTGGATCTTGCCTGAAGCGGATCCCGCGGAGCTTCTGCCAGATGGCTTTCGGTAGGAGGGTCCAGGTGGTCAGAAGAATCGGGTGGAGGAAGATCGCCCAGGTCAACCGGCACTTGGCCCATCGGCTCCGATGCCCAAGCGAGTTCCATCTTGGCTTGCTCAAAAGCCTCCCGCAGCTCCTGGAAGGCCCCGGCGTCCAGATCGGGCCGGGTCACTTTGAGCCTTTTGGCATAGGCGCGTTTGACGTCCCGCAAAGTGGCAGTCTCTTCGTCAAGCTCGAGGATGTCCCAGGGCGTTGGCATCAGTCATCTGTCGTGCCTGGCTCCGGTAGGTCGGAGCGTACTTCACCTTCGTCTTTGAAGAAGTGGGCAAGAAATTGATCGAGGATGATTCCGGCCTGCTTGATCAGTGTTTTGTCCTGAGTCTCGAGGGCTTCTTCGAAACGATCGATGAAGACCGTGAGCTGCTCTCTTTCGGGGCCTTTCAGCTCGGAAAAAAGTCGGGTGGCCCTTTCAAGGCGGGCCCGGTTCGGGAGAAGGTCACGTGGATGGATCTTCAGCGGTTGCAGTCTGGCAACCGCCTCCTTGATTTGACGTTTTGAAAGAGTGCCCGGCCGTTGTTCGAACACTTCGTTCATCTTCTTGCCGGTGGACAGGACGGTGACTTCAACCTCGAGGATTCCATTCATGTCGTAGGAGAACCTGATCTCGACTTCTCCAGGTCGTGACTGTCCGGGACGCTGGCGAAGTCCGGGAACTTTGATGTTGCCAATCTTCCGGTTGTTTTTGGTCATGCGGGACTCACCTTGAAAGACCTTCACGTCGATCTCGTCCTGGTTCGGATGAAAGGTGTTGAAAATCTGGGCCCGGCTGACCGGCACAGTCGTGTTGCGATCGATCACGGGCTGGAAAAAGCCCGGTTCGATATTGTTCGGGGAAAGCTCCTTCGCAATCTCAACCCCCAGGGTGTGTGGACAGACATCGGTCAGGACGATGTCGCCCACGGCTTCGTCATTCTTGCAAAGGCCGGCCTGGATCGCCGCGCCAAGGGCAACAACCCGGTCGGGATCAATCTTTTGATTGGGGATTCGCTTCAAAGTCTGACCGAGGAAGGAGTGAACGATGGAAAGCCGGCTTGAACCTCCGACGAGTAAAACATCGTCGAGTTCATCGGATGAGATGCCCGAATCACGCAGGCAACGGGTCAGGACAGGTCGAAGTTTGGCGGTTACCCCGGCAGTGGCTTCCTCAAAGTCGCTGCGGTTGAAACAGAAAGTCTCAGTCCCAACCCCCACACTGACTTCTTCTTGCGAGGTGAGTTTGCGTTTGGCGACTTCCACCTGTTGGCGCCAGGACTGGAAGCGCTCGGCGGGTGGCTCCCAACGGGCCTGGGTCTGAATCCAATCACACAAAACGTCGGTGTAGTCTTCTCCTCCAAGCCTGCTCTCTCCTGCCGAGGCTTTGACTTCAACCACTCCTTCGAAAACCTCGAGAACGGTGACGTCGAAGGTCCCGCCACCGAGGTCGAAAATGAGGAGTTGGGTCTTCTCCTCGGGGTTGCGGTATCCAAAGGCCAGGGCGGCGGCCGTTGGCTCATTGATCATGCGGAGAACCTTGAGGCCGGCAATCTCCGCTGCTTCCAGAGTGGCTTGTCTTTGTTGATCGTGGAAGTAAGCGGGAACCGTAATGACGGCCTCGGTCACTGCCTCGCCCAAATGCATCTCGGCAAGTCGTTTCATCTCTTTGAGAACGATCGCCGAGCAAGTGACCGGATCCCAGGACTGCCCTCCGAACTTGTATTTTTGTCCGGTCCCCATGTCCCGTTTGAAACAAGAAATCCCTGAATCGGGATCATTGATCAGCCGGTCCTTGGCAGCCCGGCCAACGAGAAGCGCGCCATCGTCGGCCACCGCGACAACGCTGGGAGTCAAATCTTCACCGAGTTCATTGGGGAGGATGACGGGCTGACCATCGCGGAGGGTCGAGACAAGGCTGTTGGTAGTCCCTAAATCAATTCCGATCACGGGATTGTTCTTTACTCCACGATCCAGCGAATGGCGAGCACGACCTCGTTTGGATGGGATGCAAGCGGAACCGATCTGGACGGGACGCAGAGCTTCACTGAATCACCGATCGAAATGTTTGTCAGTGACCCGGATTGATGCCGAGTGGGCCTGATGAAAGGCTAGGGATCCTTTCGGTAAAGAAAGGAATCGGATGTGACGAGCGCGACGAGGGTTTCCTTGAAGCTGCCTTCGCTGGCGACGTAGGCCCGGTCCATGGCGATGAGGGTCGGAGAGTCATTCAGGGTTTCGTTGCGTCCCATGAAATAGCGGAAAACATGACGGATGAAGACCTGTCGGACGCGTTCGCTTCTGGCTAGCTTGTGCATGAGTTCGACCGGACCATTCACCGGACCATCAAGGGTGGGGTCGCCGGTTCCAAAAAGCTCGCCGGTCATGTCGACCGGGATTTTGGGCTTGGCGGCGAGAGCGTCTTTGTCGGGATTGTGACGGCTCAGGGTATCGAACTCGGCCTCAACAAGATGCCCGTTTGGGGCCACGAAGTGCTTCGAGCGGAAACGGCCGAAGTCGTCGTAGGCTTCGAAAGGGTTTCCGAGCGGATTCATCTTTTTGTGGCAACGCCAGCAGGATTCATCTTCGACGACCGAAAAGCGTTCCCGGATTGTTTTGTCGTGCCACTCGGGGAGCTGGGCCTGGGCGGCGACGGGAAGCTCGGGGACGCTGTATCCAAGAAGGTGACCAAGGATCCATTTGCCACGGCGAACCGGGTCGGTGTGAAAATTGGTGCTGTGAGCGATCAGCCACGCGGGGTGGGTGAGCATGCCGGCGCGCTGACCCTCAGGCATTTGGAACGTGGCCTTTCCACGGGATTGCTCAGCGGCTCTGGTCATGTTGTAGGCTTTTTGATAGCCATGGGCTGTTGCGGGGTTGGCTTCACCGTTCTTGATCTTGTTTTTTTTCTTTCGACGGCCCTCGTTCACGGCGAAGCGGTCGGAGGTGAGGAGTTCCGCCAGCACGTTTTTGTCCTTTGCGAGAATGTGCAAGACCGTCCAGTCGGCATCTTTGACCAGCTCGCCGGGGTTGTGGAGTCCGCCGTGTCTCAAGTCGTCTTTGAAAACATCGGGGGCCTTGGTGTAGCCAAAATATTGTTGGAAAAATTGCACCAATTTCGGCCGGGAGAAGGTACCGCGACGGTGGTCCTTTGAGCTTTGCCAAACGTTACCCTTGTGGCCTGCCGCGGTGCTTCCTCGAAGGATTTTCGGGTTGTCATAAAGAGCCCGGAACTCCCGCTCAACATCCTCCCGTGTTTTCAGTTTCCCTTCTTTGGCCGAGGCGAGGACGGTCTTCACCGGGTGGTTGTGGAGGGTGTAGGAAAGGGCAAAGGCGAGTTCGGTCGGTGAAAGCATCCGGCGACCGTCGGGCAGTTTCTCACCCTGTCCCAATTCCACCCGGAAGAGAAACTCCGGTGACAGCAGAATGGAGACGATGGTCCCATGGAGTCCTCCGGACAGACCTCCGGTTTTGAGATTGGGAAGGAAGATCTGCTCGATCCATCGGTTGGTAAGCTCCTCGCCGGGTTCGAGTTTGGTGAAGAAGGTAAAGGCAAACTTGAAGACCTTCTTCAACTGGTCGTGGGTCGGTTCGCCTTTGATGGCGAGAAACTCCCTGATTTCCCGATGCCTTGGGCCGGAATACTTTGCTTTGAAGTCCTTTTTGATTTTGCCGCGTCGGGGCGGTTGGGATGCCTTGCCTTTGATCATCACGGTGGCGATGCGTTTGGCGTTGGTCTTCATAGTCAGGATGGTGGCTTCATCCGCATACAGACTGGCGTAGTCATCAAAGCCGGTGTCGTTCTTCTTCATCGGAACCACGAAATCAAAACCGAGTTCGAAATCCTTCATGAGCCGCTGGTAGGTGTCCCCGCTGATGCGCCAGACGCGTGCCTTGGTGTAAGCCGGCCCTTTGTGTTCCCCGCTGAAAAGGTCCTCGTGATTGACCCGGTTGGCGTAGCGGGGCAGGGCCAGCTCCCATTCACTCCGGCCCATCTTGTTTGCTTTGAGGATGGCGTTGAGAGCTTCCATGAAGTCTTCCCGCTCTTGATCGGTGGGCTGCTTTTTCTTGACCGGAGGCATCTCGGCGAGCCCGGTCATCTCGTGAATCTTTAGCCAGCGTTTTTGATCAGCCGGGTCGAAGGGTTCGTCGATCAGGTCGTGGAGTTGAAAGCTCCCCTTGGGCTTGGTTTCCCCATGACACTTGGAGCAGTGAAGATCGATGAAGTCGGAGACGGTCCTGTGGGCAGTCTCAAGTTTCGCGGCATCCGGAGTCCCGGCTTCCTGCCCCCTGGAAACACCGGTGATCAAGAGGGCGAACCCGAAGAGCATCAATGGTGGAAAAAGACGACGAGGTTTTTTCATTTGGGAGGACAAAGAAAGATGATCAGGCCATCCAGCCGGCGAGCGGGGATTTTTGGTCGATGGAGTCGGGCGACTCGAGATCGAGATCGCCAAACAGCTTTCGCTTGTTGCCTGCGGCATGCAGAAGGGAGAGGTAGAAGTTCCCCATGGTCTGGTTGCCCTTGTTCCGGTGGCCGGGGTATTGGAGGTAGCGTCCTGCCTTCAGGGCACCTCCGGCATCTCCCAGGACGGTCATGGGCCAAAGCTTGAACGGGCTGTGGTGACGGTCTCCGTGGTCGGAAAAATAAACGATGGTGGTCCGGTCAGCCATCGTGCCATCACCCTCCGGAACGGCTTGGAGTTTTTCCCAAAGTCCAGCGATTTTCTTCATGTGGAAGTCCATGACAACCCGGCGGGTGGCGAATTCACCAACCGGTGCTCCTTTGTCGAAGACCTGTCCGGTTCCGGGGTTGACAGTGGTCCCGTCTTCCTTGCCCTGAATCATGTGTCCGATGTGGTGGACCGTTTTTGCTCCCAGACCCAGTCCCGAGAGCCTCATGCCCAGATGCTCGCAACGGATCGTGCAGACGTTGGTGAGTCCGGAAATCAAGGAGGAGGCGGCGAGATCGAAGTGGGCGTTGAGGCGTTCGATTTCGATCTCGCTGGTAAAGTGGTCGCGCACTTCCGGAGCGGCGGCCTTAAGCTGCTCGCCCATGGTCTTGAGCTTGGCCTGTCTCGCCTTGAGGGTTTCGAAGCCATTGAGGTAGTGGCCCATCTTCTCTTTTTCGGTAGATGAAAGAGCCCTTTGGTAGCGCCTGACATCGTCCACCATGAAGTCGAGCATGTTGCGGTCGAGATCGATCGAGGTTTTGGCAGCCCCGCCGGTGGCCACTGTCCCGAAGAGGTCGGTGTAAGCCAACATGGGGTCGGCGTAGTAGGGGAGTGCTTTGCGAGGTCCGGATGCTGAAAGATTGGGATAGGTCACCGACTTGCCGAATTGTTCCATGGTCAAACCCACGTGGGGAACGATTCCACCCAGGTGCCGTGCCAGTGCCCAGTCGATGGTCTCGGCACGCGGAATACGTTTGCCGTTGTAGGCACCCAGGGCGCCGAAACCGGCTTCGTGGTCTCCACTCATCATCCGGCCGCTGAGGCCCTGGATGAGAGTGAGCTTGTCTTTGAACGGTTCGAGAGCCGTCAGGCCGTCGGGGAGTTTTTTGTCCGCCAGAGAAACATCAATCGAATCCTGAAGACTCTCGGCATGCGGGCGTTCCTTAACCGGTTCCACTCCATCGGGGAGAATCTCGTTGGTTAAAACCCCGTTCGACCGGATGACAAAGACAAAGCGTTGCGGCAGCTTGCTTGGATCACCGTTTGCCGCCGCTTCCGCCCGGAGTCGTGCGAGGAAAGGCCCGAACGAGGACGCTCCCACCCCGAGGGTGATGTTCTTGAGAATATGTCGACGGTTGATCATTTTCGGAGGGCCGCTCTAAGCGGAAACCCTCGGATCAATACCATCAAAAGTATTCCGGAATTTCGTCAAAGTACTCCGCATTTCAGCATGCCGAAAGAACGCTCTCCTTTTGACGTAGCTGCGGTGGTCATCTTCCGCCGCCATGAAGTTTCACGTGTTCGCTTCTCTCGGCCTGTTGTTGTAGAACGGTCTGCAGGGGGCGGATTTTGAGATTGTGGCCCGGCCTTTCATTGAGGATTGTTGGAGTGATTGTTACGATGACGCCAAGCCAAAGGCGGATCTGGATTTGACCTCTCTGGGGCAGGATTTTGACAACGAGGCTGCTGCTTTCCATTGGCAGAAAACCCTGGAGAAAATTCAGGCCGGGGTGATGCCTCTTGAGGACAGGGACCAGCCGGACCGAGAGGAACGTCAGGCGGTGATTGAGTGGATCCTGTCAAGATGGCTGGAATCGCCATACGGGGAAGAATACCGCGCCAAGCGCCTTCTTCCCCTTAGTGGGAATCATGCCGGTTCCGGGAAGCCACACCCGGATGTGGGGTGGAAGATCAAAAAGTGGGGAATCGAAACTCGACCGATTAGCCTTGCGGAATGAGATCGAGATGGAAAGCCTGTGCTACTCATAATATTCTATCGGCAAGAGTATTAGGATTTTTATTTCATCAATCTAAGGTTTTTTGATCCGGTTCGCCTGGGCCTCGAATGGTGTCAAATCGGTTATTTTTGCTGAAAATGCAGATTTTCCCTTTTTTTTGAGCTTTTTCTGGAAAAACTCCCGACATCTTTCGGTTAAAGGTAATGGAGACACGCAAGTGAGCTCCTTTACCCCCTCGAAAACAGGCTTGCCATAAACAAGCCGTTCCCTCGCCCGGCTGTCTGAACCCCCTTTCGGATCTCCCGGGCGGGGGTTATTTTTTTAGCGGATGGTGTTTGAAAGGAAGACTCTATCCATTTGGGAACCCCGAAGATTTGTGAGACCGGGTGGCTGGGTTGAAACCCGAATCACGTGCCCAAATGGGGAATGCCCGGAATCAGGTTCCCCGCGCCCTCTCCGGTCAGTAAGGATAGGCTCGAGTAAACGAGGCAAACTCTGCGGTGAAAACAGGTGTCCGTAAAAAAGCCGAGATCCCGGGGGGAAACCAGGATCTCGGTGGGGGGGTGGGATCAGAAAGGGGGATTCCAGGATCCCAAAGCTCGGTTCCTCTTATTCGGCGACCTGAAGGTTTTGCAGGAGACGCAGGATCGCGGAGGTTTCCTCCGGAAGAGGAATCTCGTCGGAAGGAGTGGAAGAGTTTGCCGGAAAGTGAATCAGGAGACCTTTCCTGCCATTGAGCAAGATTCGGGTTCCGGATGAGTCCGAAAGAAACTGTTGCATTTCCTGATCGGTGGTCAGCCGGGTCATCAGGGATGGATCGAGAGCTGCTTCCAGCGCTTCCAGTTGACCGGCCTCAAGCTGGTAGAATCCAATCTGAACGGTCTTAAGCGCGGAATCCTGCTGGGCGGCCCGGACATATTCGGATGGTTTGGGGGAAGGTGGGGTCGTGCCCAGATAGATTCCGCCGATCAGCAGGGCCATCCCGGTGAGGGCGGGAGCTGGCTTCAGCATGAAAGCTCCAAGTCGTTGCAGGAGAGTCCTTGGGCGTGATTCTTCGGATGGTTGGACGATTGGCTTGATCGCCTCCAGGAGGGAGTCCGGCATGGGGGGAATCTCGTCCTCCCGCTTCATCAGAAGACTGTGGGCGAGGGTTTCCTTGAGATGTTGGTGGGGGTCTTGAACTGACATGATATGGGGGTGCTTCTGAGGTGACCAACCGTAATCAGAGCCAGCCGTTATCAAAAAAACGGCAGTTTTTCAGTTCTATCCCAAGGCCGCCGCCAGCTTGTCGAGAGCGCTCGTGACAAAGTCGTTGAGGCGTCGGCGAATGGTGCTGGGAGAGGCCTCGGGGCCATGCTGGAAAAGATCCTCTCCCACTATGAAGAGAATGACCGTCCGGTTCTTGACGTGGGAGTGCTGGAGCCGGAAGGAGGGACTCTTGTGTTTTTGCTCACCGAAGGAACGACCTCCGCGGTCTATCTGACAGGGGCGGAAGGTCCGGCCCGGGATTTTCTCGAGGAAGGAATTCATGTCCGTGCCGGCCAGTCACTACGGGCAAGCCGGGTTCTCGATCAATTGGATTGGATCAACCGGCACGCTTTCCGTTCTGCCCGGGTGCTGACCAGTCCGGGAGAATTACCCGGAGAGGCCGAATTGTTGTTCCAGGTGCAAGAGGAGAATCCATGGAGCGTGTCCCTGGGGTACGAAAACGAAGGCAACCCCGGGGCGAGCGGGCATCGCAGTTTTTTGGCGGGCTCCTTGCTCCTGCCCGGACAAGATTGGCTGTCCTGGCAATTGACGGTCGGAGAAAGCTGGCGTGAGTTGCATTCCTTCGGGCTCGTATACGACCGGCCGTTTGCAGCCAGTCACCATCATCTGAGATTTTCGGCCCTCTATGCCGGTCTGGAGAGAAGCGATGGAGTCAGCCGGGCGGGTGGCGAGAGTTTTCTTTTGTCGGCGGAATACGGCATTCCCCTGGCGCGGAGATCTTCGTTCCGCCATGAATTCAAGGTGGGGATCGACCTGAAGATGATGGATAATTTCTTCCTCTTCCAAAATGTCCCTCTTCCGCTGAGTGATGTCACCGTCTTGCAAGGGCGGTTTGGTTACCAGGGATTTTGGGAGGGGAACAAGCAATCCCTCGGGTTCTCCCTCGCTTCGGTCTTTAGCCCGGGAGGACTTCTCTCCAACAATGATGATGTCGATTTCGAGGCCTATCGGCCGGGAGCCGATTCGAGCTATTTCTATTTCGTTGGAAGACTGGACTATGAGCGTGAACTCGCCCGTGATTGGTTCGTGAGGGTCCGGGCGGAAGGTCAATGGAGTGCCGAGCCCCTTCTCCCGACGGAACAGTTTCTTCTGGGTGGAGTGCGCCGGGGTCGTGGAGTCCGTGAGGCACGTTTTTTGGGCGATTCGGGCGGGTTCCTTTCCTCCGAGTTACGGAGCCCGACCTCGAAAGTGGGCAGGTGGCAGGGGCAAGGGCTGACCTTTGTGGAAGCAGGATGGGTGGATCAGGACTTTCAATCCGACGAGCTCTTCAGCGTGGGATTGGGTTTGAGAGTGGAATGGAATGATTGGTTGGCCTTGAGAGTCGACCAAGCGTGGGAGCTGGATTCGGGAGAGTCCCGGCTGCATTTCGGGTGCACTCTGACCTGGTGATTGCCGGCAGAGTGATCGGGAATCAAGGGTTTCGTTCCAGCGAGGAAGATCGGAAAAAACTTCAATCGCGAATGAGAACCGTCAGGGTGACGTAATCTTAAACTGAATCATGGACCATTCATCAACCCCAACCAACGACTCCCGCCGCCAGTTTCTTCTAAAGAGCACCTGGGCCAGCATCTCGATCATGACCCTGCCCAACGTGGCAAAGGGAACCCAGGCAAACAGCAAACTCCGTTATGCCTGTATCGGTGCCGGGGGAAGGGCCTCCGTTGGAATTGGTCCCGGACTTAAGGAACACCTCGTGGCAATTGCCGAGCCTGATCCCAACGGACGGGGAGGAGGGGCCATCAAGAATGCCAAGAAGTCACAGTCCGATGTCAAAGTTTACACCGACTATCGCGAGCTTTTCGACAAGCATGAGCTCGACGCCGTTTGGATCGGATGTCCCGATCACAATCACTTTGGATCAGCGATGCGTGCGATGGACATGGGGGCAGCGGTATATTGCGAGAAGCCGTTGACCTGGTCGATCGGCGAGGCTGCCACGCTTCGGTCGACTGCCGCGGAGAAGAAGATTGTGACCCAAATGGGAAACCAGGGTCATTCCAGCGATTCCATTCGTCGGATCGTGGAACACCTTCGCAGCGGGTCCCTCGGATCAGTGAAGAAGGTGGTCAGCCAGATGGGCAAAAAGTGGGGCGCGATGGGAATGCCTCCCAAGGCCGACAAGCCTTCGGGATTGGATTGGGAAGCCTGGCTGGGGCCGGCCCAAGAAGCCGAGTATCGCAAGGACCTTCATCCGTTCAACTGGCGGAAATACGGTCCCTTTGGAACGGGCACGCTGGGGGACATGGCATGCCACACCATCGACGGAGCGGTCTGGGGACTGCGCCTGACCGAAGTCGATACCTTCCAGGTGGAAGCCGAAAGAGGAGGTGCCAACAATGGGGGACATGCCCTCGATGCAGTGGTGCGTTGGGATTTCCCGGCTCGTGGTGACATGCCCGCGATGTCCCTTTGGTGGTATCAGGGAAATGCCAAACCGGAGAATCCCAAGGAGATCGGGAAGGCGAGATTCAGCACGCTCTATCAAGGTGACAAAGGATTCATGACCTCGGGAAGCCACTGCCAGGGAGTGAAGCTCCTGCCCGAAACCTTTGCCAAGTCGGTCGAAGATCCGAAGCAAATGATCGCGCGGGTGCCCAATCACACCGAGGATTGGATCCGCGCCATCAAGGACACCAATGCTCCGGCTCCCTGCAGCAACTTCGGTTATTCCGCGAAGCTCACCGAGATTGTTCTGGCCGGGGTGGCTGCCCTTGAGGTGAAGGAGAAATTGACCTTCGATCTCAAGAAGAGCCGTTTCGTGAACAACGACAAGGCCAATGCCCTGTTGTGGCGGAAACCACGCAAAGGATGGGAGTTTGGATATCCTGCTTAGGGGTCGGGGTCAGCAGAGATCGAAGAAGGAATCTGTGAGAACTAAGTTACCCAGGCTTGGATTGCTCTTGCTTCTGCCGGGGCTGTCGTGGGTCCATGCCGAGGACCCGCTTCGCCCTCTCGAAGAACTCGCGACGGTCGATCCGACTCCGTTTGTGATCGTGGAGAGTAGCGTGAAGCAGACAACAAGCCGTGCCCAAGGCGTGGTCATTTCACCGGCAGGGCATGTCCTGTCGGTGGGTCACATCACATGGGTCGACAAAGAGGAGAGTTTTTCCGACAAGTTCCGCATCAGTTTTCGTGGCACGGAAAAAGGGCTCCCCGAAAAGGCGGACCATGTTCATAGCCTGTCGTTTTTGGATCGCGAAGGTGAGAAGTTTTTCGAGCACTACTACCCCGGCAAGTTGCTATGGCAGGGCAAGACCCGGTTTGTTGATGGCGGGGATCTGGCCGTTTTCAAGATTCCTGGCACCAAGGGATATCCAGTGATGGATTTTTTCTCCAAGACCAAACCAACTTTGTCGGCTGGTGAGACCCTTCACCTCTGCCACTACATCAATCCGTTTAAGCCTGCTGATCCGAATTTTTTGATGAGTCCCCTGAAGGTGGTGGGTGTCGCAAAAACTCCCCATGGCCTCCAATACCTGGCCGAAGGATATTATCGAATCGGTTCCAGTGGTGGTGCGATTTTGAAAGAAGGAAAGCTAATCGGGATTCAGAGTTCGGCCTACACCATCAATGGCAAACAACCCGGTGAGTCCCCCTACGGGATGATCTCCTTCGAACTCGTTTGGAAGGATCGTATTGCCAGTGCCTTGCCCTCCCCGGTTGAGAAGGAAAAAGGAAAGTGAGCTTCACCTGACCTTGCGCCTTCTCCACAGGCTGGCCAGAAAGCTCCCGATCATGCAGTGGTAAAAAGCCGAGATGGCACATGGCGCGGCAGCGAGAGCGGTGAAGTGGGTCTTGGCCAGATGTGATCCCAGGCCCGAGTTTTGCATGCCCACTTCGATCGAGAAGGTGCGGCATTCCTTTTCGCGAAGCTTGAAGATCCGCCCCCAGAGAAAGCCCAGTCCGAAGCCGAAAGCGTGGACTAAAAATACCGCCGGGAGCAGGGTGGGCCAGTGCGCCATGATGCTGCTCTTGGTGGCTCCAACCACCGCGGCCACAATCAAGACAATGACGAGCACCGAAACGAGAGGTGAGACTCGTTTGATGATTTCGAGCCGCTTGCCTGCTACCGAATTCAAGACCAGTCCGGCGACCACCGGGACCAGGACAATCAGAACCATCGAGACGACCATTGAAAGGGCATCCACCTCGAGAATGGCCGAAGCGTAGGTCTTGGTCAGCAAGGGAGTGAGGACGACTGAGAGAAGCGTGGAGGCCATCGTCATCATCACGCTGAGCGCCAGATTCCCGCGAGCAAGGAAGGTTACGACATTCGAAGCAGTTCCACCGGGACAGCAGCTCACCAGGATGATTCCAAGTTTAAATTGGTCGGGGAGAGAAAACGCGGTGGCAATTGCCCACCCCACCGCCGGCATGATGAGAAACTGTGCTGTGACTCCCAAGGCAATCCACTTTGGCATGACAAGCACCTCGCGAAAATCGGCAAAGGTGAGCGTCATGCCCATGCCCAGCATGATCACGCCGAGACCAACCGGAATCCACTTGAGTTCGGTCCCGGGAATGGTCCCCAGAAACCAGGTGAAGTGCTCCGGTAAGAACCACGCCCATGCCGTTCCCAGAAGGGTCCATAACCAAAAGAGGTTCACCAGGCGGCTCGTCATTCGCGCAAGGGTTCATTCCGCAGGGTGACTTGCCAAGAGCGGAGTTTGATGACGGGTGTGACTGTGTTGGGTCTTGAAAAGTCGAGGGAGGTGTTGATCGTGGCCCTGTTGCTTTGATCGATGAAGAAGGTGTTGCGAGTTGTTCCGTGGGTGTGGATGTCGATTTGCCTGTTGGCCGCAGGGAAGGAAGAAGATCTCTTGGTTTACAGTGCCGTGCCGGGTTTGGAGCCGTCGAAGCACTACACTCTTTCGGTTCGCCCGGTCGGTGACGATGAGCCGTGGCGAAAGGCCTTTGCTTTCATCACTCAGGCCAAGGAGGCCAAAAAGGGAAAGAACAACTACTTCTCCCACCTCAACGGCTGGAGCAATACTTACATCAACTTTGAGATGAATCGACCGGTCGAAGTCGAGATCGCAAGGGTCGATGGAAAGCCAATTCTAACCGCAGTGGCCAGACCGGCACGCAAGGCGACGTCATGTCTCGTTCGTGACGGCCGGGCTTATCTGACGCTGGAGAAACCTTGCCAGATCGCGGTGGATCTCGACGGCCGCATGGACAACCAGGACACGGGCAAGGGTTACAGTGGATCGCCCATTCACACTGTGACGGTCTTCGCCAATCCGCTTTTGAAAAATCGTCCCAAACCCGGTGATCCCGGAGTAAAGACCGTGTCACCAGGCGAGATCCCGTCTCACGACGGCCCCTGGAAGACCCTCTACTTCCTTCCGGGAGTTCATGACATCGGGGTCGGGTTTCAGGTCCATGCCAACCGGAACTACTACCTTCCGGGCGACGCCATCGTTCATGGCACGATGAGCAATCACGGAAAGTGGGATGACGGACATGATATCCGCATCTTTGGTTATGGAACTCTCTCGGGAGCCCGGGTGGTGCATCCAGGCTTCGCCTCCCCCAAACCGAAAGAGGATTCTTTGCATGATCCCATTCATATCGTCGGAGCGAGCAACACTTCGGTGGAAGGAATCACTCTGGCTGATTCGGCCTGCCATTCGCTCATGCTGATTTCGCCTTATCGTCCCGACCAACCCACCGATATCCGTTGGGTCAAGATCTTCACCTGGCGGGGTAATGGAGATGGCATTAATCCTTTTGGAAACGGCCTCATCGAAGACTGCTTCATCCGTACCCAGGATGATTCATCGTATGTCAACGGGCGGGGCATTCGCCGGGTCACCTTTTGGAACGACTACAATGGCTCGACCTTTGTGCTCAGTGCACTGCCCGACCGGAAGGTGGTGGTCGAAGACTGCGACGTCATTTACGCAAGGGCCGGGTGGCATCATTGGAGCGGAGGCCGGATCTTCAATATGCGTGGCGAGGGTGGGGGAGCGTGTGGAACAGGAGTGAGCTTTCGCAACATTCGTGTCGAGGATCCGCGGCCAACCCTGCAACCCTTCCTGATCGCGATGCAGGGTCTTGCTCCCTATTCCGACCCCGCCCAGAAACGCAAACCGGGAGATCTTGCCGGAGTGCTTTTTCAGAACATCACCATTGCGGCACCCAACGTCTTGAATCAACCCGATATTCTCTGGGGAGCTCCGGATGCCCGCATCAGGAATCTGACCTTCGACAAGGTATCGATCGGTGGAAAGATGATCAAATCGCTTGATCACTTTCAGCACAACAGCTTTGTCGGCGAGATTGAATTCAAGTAAATCCAGTCGGTTTGACGATAGTCGCCAGTCTGCCGGTCGCCTGTTCAGGAGTGTGTCTCCTCCTCCCTGAAATCTTGACACTTGCAGGACCACGACATCCCTCACAGTCTTGAGACCGTGAAAAGTGTTTTGTCTTTCTTGTTCGTTTTAGGAACAATGATCCTGCAGGCCGAGGAGGTCTCGACCAAGCCACCGGCGTGGTTTTTTGAAGTGATCGAACCCCGGCTGACCAAGGTGGAAGACCTGGACCTCGGTGCCGCGAGAGCCATGGGAAAGGATGTCCCGGGGATTGTCCATCTCACCGAGTCGATCACGCGAATCCGGGAGAACGGCATTCAGGATGTGGCATTTCACTACGTCTACGAGCCACTGACCGAGAATGGGGTGAAACAAGTTCGGCAAGATCAGTTTCCCTTTTCAGCGGAAAACCAAACAGTCCACGTGGTTCGGGCGCAAACGACCTCTCCTGACGGGAAGACCACCGAAGCCTCCAAAGACGGAATCTTCCGCAAACGTCCCGATGGTGATCGCGAAGCGGCCATCTACAGCGACCGGGAAGATCTGGTGATCATTTATTCGGATGTCAAGGTAGGCAGTTTGGTCGAGGTGGTTGTCCTTCGAGAGGGATTGAAGCCGAGGGTTGAAGGCGAGTCATCCGGGTTTCGTCCGTTGGCTAGTGGAACCTGGCCGGTGGGGCGGTTGCGCCATCTCGTCGGGCTGGGGGAAAAGATGAAGAAACGCTTCCGGTCGGGTGCGGTCGGCAAGGGAGTTCCCCGGGCGAAAATCAGCAAGATCGACGACCTCACCTGGCATGAATGGTCTGTCGCGAATCTCAAGGCGCTGCCATTCGAAGTCAACCGTGCTCCGGTTTTCCAGATCGGTCCCGCCATTTCGTTCACCACCTTCCGCTCATGGCCGCAGTTGGGGAAATGGTATGCCGGCTATGTGGCGCCCCAGGGAAAGTTGGATTCCTCCATCGAAGAGAAAATGAAAACAGCGGTCGCCGGATTGGAAAAGCCCCGCGAAGTCTTGAATGCCTTGTATCAGTTGGCGGCCAAGGAGGTCCGTTACACCGGACTGGAGTTTGGAGAATCCAGCATCCTGCCCTACAGCTGCAGCGAGGTTTGGGAACGGAAATACGGTGACTGCAAGGACAAGTCGAACCTCCTCGTGACCATGCTGCGAAGCCAGGGAATCGAGGCCTGGATGGGCTTGGTGAACACCGAGGGTGAAGGCCTGGTCCCGAAAGACCTGCCGGGAACGAATGCCTTCAATCATGCCATTGCGGTGGTTGATCTTGATCCGGGAGAGAAGGAAGACCTTGTCTTTTGTGATCCTACCATCAGATACGGTAGGCCCGGATTGATCACTCCTTCGGTGGGTGACCGGGACGTCCTTTTGGTGAGCAAGGAGAGTGGCCGGTTGGTCCGCAGTCCGGCGGCTGAGGGAGGTTCCCGCGACTATCACTTCGATCTGGAAATGGACGAAACAGGGCGGTTGTCCGGTTGGCTGGTCTCGAAAACCACCGGGTTTTACGCCGTCGAGACGGTGACCAGTCTCTCCGGAACGGACAGGAACGGGATCTTGTTCCGGACGGGTTCAATCGTGAGGACTTTTTTTCCGGGAGCGGAAGTTGCTGACTACAAACTGCCCGATGATTTCGGTTCGGGTTTGAACGAATGTGTCATCCGGATTTTCTTCACAACCCCGCCTGTCGAGTGGCAGGCCGGAGCGCCGATTCCCGTTAGCTTCCCCCAATCCCGGATCTTGATCACGGGTTATGGCGACCAAAAAACGAGAACCTCTACCTTCTACCAGTGGCGGGAATCGGCATCAGTGAAGCTTGAGCTCAAGATTGCTGACGGACTCGTTCCAGTGACTTTGCATCCACCCATTCGAGCGGCCTCTCCGGGATATCAAATCGAGGGCGAATGGGGTTTTCAGGATTCAATCGTAAAAGCGTCCTGCCGGGTCAAGTGTCTCAAGTCCGTTCTCCAACCTGACGAGGTGCTCAGTGCCCAGCAGGCCAACCGGGCCTGGGAAAGTTGGGCCAACCAGCCGCTGCTCCTCAAGCAGGGCAAGGATTGGAAGGCTCCGCAAGCTCAGGCCGAGGTGAAACTCCCCTTGATGCCCACCGGCCAGGGACAACTTGCCCTGGTCGATCGTTGGTATCCCAATGGTTCTGATCCGGAGAAACGACGCGCCGCCCTCCGCAAGGTGATGGTTCTTTTTCCCGATGATCCCGAGACACTTTTCGACGCCCGTCTCTTCCTCGCCCGGGTCGATCTTACTGCGGGAAAAACCAAGAAAGCTCTCGAGGAATTTCAAAAGCTCACTGCCATCAGGCCGCCTGGTGCTTCTAATGAGAGTTTCTCCCTGGCTCATTTCCTCGTGGGGATCTGTGCCAATGAACTGAAGAACAATCGTCTGGCTGCCGAAGCTTTTGCAAAATCAGTCTCGGTCGAAGGACGGTCTCCGTATCGTCATAGCTGGGGGCTGACGCAGCAAGGGGGGGCTTTGCTGAGACTGGGAAAATTCGAAGAGGCCAGAGCGCGAATGCTCGAAGCCGAAAAGATGCCGGGTGATCACCGCCAGGTCCTTCTCTACTTCGCCATTCATCTTTCGTTGAAGACGGGCCGGAACGACGAGGCCATTGCAACGTGGAAGCGTTTCCGGAAGATGCCAGAGGTCGATGCCCTCTCCCTATTGGATGTTCTCTTGTCCAGTCCGGCAGATCCGCTTCTTGCCTCCACTGACCGGCTGGAGAAGTTTCTCCAGAGCCTCAAGCCGGAGTTAAACAAAGAACAAGCGGCAGCTCTCGACCAGCTGCTCAAGAGTTTTTCTTTTCAGCGTAACAAGCTTGGGTTTGCCCAAGAGCTCAGGACCGCCCTCCTGGCCGAAGTTGAAAAGCTATCTCCCGCCTATCTGTCCAAAGATCTTCACCCCGAACTGGAGAGCCGTGCCTCCTACCTCGCAAGGCTCCGGGCTCTGTTTGGCAGGGAACCACGTGAGTGGATGCGCCATGCCTACGGCTATCTGAAACGTTTTGAAGCGGACGAAGGGTTCTCGTTGTTCTTCTGGCAGGTCATGCTTCACGTTGAGAGAACAGAAGCCACCCTGCCTGAAATCCAGCGGGTCTTGTTCGATCCGATGATTGCTCTTAGCGAGAAGATTCCCCGGCAGGACGATCAATACTGGGAGTGCCGGTTCCTCGTTGCCAATCGTCTCATGCGAACCGGAAAATCGGAGGAGGTCGACAAACTTTGCCGGTCGATGAGGGAGGATCCGCTTTTTAAAGATCACTTTGACCTCCCTCTTTGGGCTCTCCAGGCGCGGGTCAATGAGCAACTAGGCAAATGGCCGGAAGCGGTTGAGGCACACCTGAAACTCAAGGACCAACGAATGGTGTTGGGAATGGCTTGCAGCAGCCTTCTTCGGGCCGGCTGGATTCAAGCGCGATTGGGGAAGTACGATGAAGCTCTGACATCATGGAAGCTCCTCGGGGAGGTGCCCAAAACCTGTTACCAGCTGGAGCAAGACAAAGAGTTCATCATGGAGGCCATCCTTTTGTCCGGGACTCCGGAGAAGACGAAGAACTTTTGGAAGAGCACCAACGAATGGTGGAAGAAGTCGGTGGTAAAGTTCCGGGACAAGCATGGTTTCAAGATCGCTGACGAGCCACCGCTTTCTGATCAAAGCCGGCGATTGATCCTTGGTGAATTGGCTCGAAAGCCCCGAAAGAGCCGGGAAGATCTTGCAAAGATGCTCACCGTCATCCTTTCCGGAGCGCGGTGGTTCCCGTCCTTTTCCATGGATCTTCAGGAGATGTCCGAGAGCTTTGTCGCGATCATTGCGCGGGACAGCCATCAGGATTTCCGGAGGTTGGCGATGCAATTGCTCGATCTTGTTGATGTCGGGACTGAGGCCTCCAGAGTGACCGCCGCAGTGCAGGGGACGGCCTTCAAGGCCGTTCTCGGGGAAAAGGATGCGCTCGAGCATTGCTATCGGACCCTTAAAATGACCGAGGGGGAGGCCTTCAAGGATGCCCGCGAGGGTGTCCTGCGCCGGATCGCCTTTCTCGTGACCCAATCAAAACAAGACTTCAAAAAGGCGGAGGAATTGCTCCGGGACACCTGGTTGAAGAGTGCCAAAAAAGAGGGGCGTTTTAATATCGGAATTTGTCTGGCACAGGTCCTGGGTGCTCAAAAAAGAAATGCCGAGGCGAAGGCGGTGATCAAGGAGGTGCAGAAGCTTCCGGCGGTCCGGGACAACCCCGAGCTGAACAAGGCTCTGAAGGAATACCTCGATTCTCTGGGGGGAGAAGAGCGGCAACAGTCGGGCTATCTGAAGGTGTTGGATGAGATCCACAAACTGCAGCCGGTTCCTTGGTTGGAACATGTCCGACCCAAAGATCTTTCGGAGAAAGGCTTTGAGGATCTTGACGGGTTTCTTGCCGGCCGTCCACCCCGATGCCACGTCATCGAGGCATACCGGTGGGGATGGCTGATCCTGAAATCTGAAAAGGTCACTCCAAAACAACGGGCCGAGGCATTTGAGATTCTCGTGAACTATCACCTCGCAAACTGCCCTCGCATCAGCATGTGTTATGAGATCGAAAACCTGATCTTTGACAGTGATCAAATCCCGGTGGCTTTGAAGACTGATTTAATCTGGCCTCGCACGGCGAATGCCGCGGTGGTGTTCCGGGATCCCCAACGGGTCCGGCACTTGGCAAATCATCCGGCCAGCCGGACTCTGCCCGAACCCTTGAGATTGAGCTTCGGCAACCTTGAGAAGCTTGCCGTCGTCGCAAAGCAAGGGGCCGAAGAAAAACTCGCCTTGTTGAAGGAACTCGTCGGAAAAGGGGAGATCGACTTCCTCATCGGAGGGCTCGTGAATTCCCTGACGGCCCAGATCAGCTTTCATTTTGACCCCAAATTAAATGCCAAGGTGGAAGCTTTGTTGGAGACCGCCTCGTGGAAAGGGCAAAACGAGTCCTTTGGCCGTCGAAAGGTGCTGATGTTCCGGCAATTGGTTCGAAAAACGATCGAAGCAACCCAGCATGCCAAGCCACTCCTTGAAGCCTTCCCCGAGAGAATCAAGGAGCTGACCGAAATGGCTCCCAAGGATTGGAAGGATTTCCCGGGCCTACCCGCCGATCACTCGATCTCTGAGGAGGAACGGGCCGGGCTCGCCGCTCGCATTGCCCTGGAAGGAAAATCATCCGTCATTCTCGATACCGAACTGTGGGGAGAAATAGTCCCCTGGTTGGTCCGTACCTCCGAAGGGAAGCTGGACCTCGATGCCTGGAAACGCTTTCTCACTTACCTTGCAAAGATGGAAGACAAGAATCTCGCATACGTCTTTTTTGCTTCGACCATCAGGTCGGCGGCTCTGGGACCGGAGCAGTGTGTCACCATGCTTCGGGCGTGTCGCCCCTGGGTGGAAAGCCGGAATGATCTTTCGTGGTCCCGCTTGCTGACCATGTTGGAGTTCTTTCATGGGATTGCCGATCCGGATGAGGCCGAGCTCATCCGCTTGGCCCATGAGGTGGCCCCGGGGCGCAACTACGTCAATATCATGGTGACCCGGAACTTTGTCACCATGTTGCTGGATCAGGAAAACAAGGAGCCCCTGAAAGAGTTTGTGAAAGCCATCCCTGATACCCAGCGGTATGGCAAGGTATTCCCGTTGGAGATGCTGCAGGCCTTCCGTCAGGTCGGGGACCGGGATGCTGCCGAGCTCGTAGAGCTGGAATTGGAGGATCTCTTGGCCGGAATGTGGATGGATGCCTGGGATCAGGCTGACTGGGGAGACTTCCGCAGGGCGGCGGCCGCCTATTGGGGGCTCGGAATGGCCAAGGGAAATCCAATCCCGGTTTGGATGCGGAAGATTCCCGCCACTTTTCCGGAGAAAGCCCGCCAGGTGCGCGGGCGGATTCTTCTCCTCATGACCGAAGGAAAATGGAAGGAAGTGGAAACGCTGACCCGGGAGAACAAGAGCCTTCTTGAAAAACCCGAAGCGGCCATTCTTTTCGCTTGTTGTGATTTGGGAATGGAAAAAGAAGGAGCGCGGGAGAACGCCGTGAAGATGCTTCGAACAAAGGACAAGCTGGATTCCTTTGGCTTTCACTTGAGAGAGATGTTGCGGGAATGACGGATCCAGGGGTCTCACGACGAGTCGGAAACTCGGGCTTGATTGAAAGTCGATTTTGGTGCGTGATGAGCCCGACAAAACGATTTCGATTGCCTTGAGAACGATAGAAATGGGGGCGCAAACCGCCCATGTGGGAAAAACTGCCGAGCTTTGCCGTGCTCTGGCTGATGAGGTGGAGGCGTTGATCAAGGAGCGGGCGGAGCAGGGGCGCAATGTCGTTCTGGGGCTGGCTACCGGCAGCACGCCCTTGCCGTTTTACGACGAGCTGATCCGTCGTCACCGCGAGGAAGGCCTCTCTTTTTCCAACGTGGTCAGTTTCAATCTCGACGAATATGAAGGACTGGGCCGGGATCACGAGCGCAGTTATTGGCACGAAATGTGGACCAATCTTTTTGATCATCTCGATGTCCAGGCCGGGAATATCTCGGTTCCGCCATCGAAGACGGAAGACCCCGATGGCGATGCCGCGGCCTACGAGGAAGCCATCAAAGCTGCCGGGGGAATCGACTGGCAATTGCTCGGAATCGGAGGCGAAGGGCACATCGGGTTCAATGAAAAAGGAAGTGAGGTTAATAGCCGCACCCGTCGGGTCGAGCTTGCCCGCAAAACCATCGTGGATGCTGCTCCGGGATTCGGAGGAGAGGAGGGCGTCCCGACCCATGCCATCACGATGGGAGTGGCCACCATTCTCGAGGCCAAACGGGTCGTGCTGATGGCCCGCGGAGCCTCAAAGAAAGACATCGTCGAACGCGCCATGACGGGGCCCGTTGGTCCGGAGGTCCCGGCAAGTTTTCTACAAAATCATCAAAATGTCGGCTGGTTCCTCGACGAGGAAGCAGCGCCTCCAAAGGAAGATGTCTAGTCGAAGCCAGCTCATCGAA
>JASFWU010000073.1:0-10010 GCA_050049035.1 Akkermansiaceae bacterium
TCCAGCCCCCCACTTGTTTGGAATCAAAATTTATTCTACAATGGATGCCTCAACTCTCAAGGCCAACACTGAAGGAGGTCGCCGTGGAGATTACCGAAATCGTTGCCGTTGTCTCTGTCTTCATTGCCCTGGTCTCGCTGACGATTCAGCAGCACCTCACTCGGCAGGAACGCAAGTCGGACGCGCAGACCCGGCACTATGAGCGGACTCAGATGTTGCTCTTCAAGGCTCTTGAAGATCCTGATCTTCTCTACGCGATCAGCGGTGATTCGACTGAGGCTGAAAAACAAAGCCGCTTTCGGCAGCTTTGGTTCAACCACGTTGAGATGATCTTCCGGCAGCGAAGACTCTTCGACCGGGTTCATTGGGTCGGGACGATGAGCGACGTCGAGAGCTTCCTCTCGGTGCCAGCGATGAGAGATCATTGGAAGTCGAATGAGGAATACTATGCTGACGACTTCCGGAAATTTGTGAACCAACAGATCATGGGACAGGCGGAAGCGACGCAGGACGAAGCCCCGCCTGCCCCACTCTCAGGTTTGGAGCATGCCTCTCAGAGCTCAGCCAGCTGAGCGGCAATCCTCTTTGCGACATCCATCGGGATGCTCACAAAGGACTCCCCTGCTGGCGCGGCAAGGACGTTCGAGGCTTCCTGGCTGGGCAAGTAGCCTTGAACGTAGACATTGCCGTCATCACCAACGATGGCTCCCGGACAGCTGCCGCCGTTGCAGAGTTCCTGTTGAGGTCCGTTTTCTCCGAGTATCTTCTGTATCGTCATGTTTTTAGTTGGGTTGTGCCGAATTTCGGCGTCTGGTAGGGTGAAACAGAATATCGACAAACTGTCTCATGGGAGGAGATCAAGTGCCGTCGTTGCTGGACAAAAGAGGACGTCGCAAATACCTGAATTCAAAAGAACGGAAGGCGTTTTTTCGGACCATCCAGAACTGGCCCTGGCCTGAGTTCCGGATCTATTGTTTGGTTCTGTTCTACACCGGGTGCCGGCCATCGGAGGCTCTGAATCTTCGCGCGGAAAACATCGACGCTTCAAATCAGACCGTCACCTTTGCGACGCTGAAACAACGGATTCAGAACGGCGAAACTCCCCGCTATCGCACGCTCCCCGTGCCTCAATCGCTCATCAGGGAACTCGACGCGATGAACAGACAATCCCAGCGATCCGAGCGGGACCGAGTCTTTGCGTTCTCGCGAGCGACCGGTTGGCGTCACATGAAGACCGTCATGGAATCAGCAGGTGTGAAAGGAATCCAGGCTACTTCAAAAGGGCTTCGCCATGGATTTGCCCTGGCTTGTGTCTCAGCGGGCATTCCCATCGAAACCGTTCGAAAGTTTCTCGGTCACCGGAGCCTCAAGAACACCATGATCTACCTCGACATTCTGGGCGATGAGGAACGCCAGTTCCTCCGAAAAACCTGGCCAAAGCTCAAGTAAACCGCCGGATTCACCTTGCGGGGCGAGGGATCTTCAGCTACTTCTCTCCGTGAAACAGAATGTCGATATTCTGTTTCAAAATCAATCAAGGAAGCGGGTTGGAAAGTGGAGGCAGACAGCCGCAATTTCGGGCAGCCAAAGCCAAATTTCATCGTTTCGCGATGGAGGAGTCGAGAGGGATTCCAGATCTTGGTTCAGTATTCAGAGGCCAGCATCAGGGTCATGACACGAGTGGTTTTGTCCGGGTCAGCTGGATCTTCACTCCCCCACTCAAGAGTCTTGTCGTAATAGTCGATTTTGAAGAACAGCTTCAAGTCTCCGACTGAGAAGCTCCCGAAGTCATGCTCGCCATAGGGATCATTTTGTTCGTTAAACTCATCGAAGACCCGAGCCTTCTGGATCACTGCGATCCTCTCCAAGTCAGGCAACTCCGCAACCCCACTCGTCATCACGCATTGCCCCAATTCAGGCCGTAAACTCCGACGAAACTCGTCGTTGAGTTGCCTGATCTTTACAACTGTCTTTTCTTCGGACATCCATACCTCCAACAAATAGGAGCAAGGATACCTGATTCGTAAATCTGCTGACAAGCCCATCACTAAAGTCATAGGTAAGATTTGGCTCTCCTGAGAGCCCTAACTTTCAGTATGCCCAGTCCTCATGCCTTACTGGCAGCCTGTTTAGGGTGTCCCGGCGGGTTCGCCAGTTTGACATAAACCGGTCCATCAGAGCGACGAATCGCTCATTGTGGGTGGGCTCCAGCAGATGAACCATTTCGTGCACCACGAGATACTCGAGGCACTCTGGTGGTTTCTTCGCCAGCTCGCTGTTCAGCCGGATCGTCCTCCGCTCCGGACTGCATCCGCCCCACTTGGTTTTCATGTGCTGGATGAAGAACCTCTCAACCTTCACGCCTAGTATCGGCTCCCACTTGGCGATCAGGGGTAGCACGGCTTCTTTGAGCTGATCGCGATGCCACCGAGCCAGAACCTTCTCACGCTTCTCCTGCGTCGCCCCCGGACGGACCTGAAGGATCAGGTGCCGGTGGGTCCGCTCAACCTTGGGCGGTTCATCCTTCTCGATAACCTTGAGAAGGTATCTCTTACCCCATAGGTAGTGGCTCTCACGCTCCACGTAGTCGCGTGGAGTTTCCCGTTCCTGGGCCCGCAGCTTCCCCTGCTGTTTGCGGATCCACTGGAGACGCGAAACGGCGTAGACACGCAGGGTATCGAGCTTCATGTGCTCCGGAGCCGACATCCGGACCCGTCCTTCGGGGGGGAGCACGCTGAGGTGGATATTCTTGATGTCTTTGCGAATCACCTCCACCTCGAAATCTCCCATTTGAAGGCATGAGTTCATCAGTATTCCTGCTGTTGCTTGATGATCTCAAAGATTCGTTCCACCTCTTCAACATCCTCCCCGAGCAGTGGATAAATAGCCGCCTTGATCTCGTTTTCCTTGGCCTGATTCCCTCGGAAGCCGTTCCTTTTGGTCTTTCGAACTACCTGATCTAAATCCTGGGCGAGTTGAATCATGTGGTCCTGGGGCACTCCGTTAAACTCCATTATTTCGCGGACACCACCGGACGATGATTTGAGGTTGTTATAGAGAGCCCGCACCGCCGGGCTTTTCTTAAGCACGTCAGGAACGTTCTCCTCATGCCCTGCGTTCACCTTCGCCACCAGGGTGGCAATCTTCTCCAGATACTTCTCATACTCGGTGGCCTTCCGCTTCCGCTCGGCGATGATCCCATCGAGCAGCGTCGACATCTTCTCGAAGAAGGCCGGGTCGTTGAGCTGTTCCTTGATGATCTTGCTGCGGACGTTGTTCTCGATCGTCTCGGCGATGGCGTCCTTGTTGCCCTTCAGCCCCTGCAGCTTGACGCCGATGGCCTCGGCCACGCCACTCTTCACGATCAGGTCCAGCAACGGCATGTCGTCGAAGGGCGAAATCTTTCGCGGCTCCCTAGCCTCGATGTAGGTGTCGATGAGGTGCCGCATGTCCGCCTCGTAGGCCTTGAGATCAAGGGTCTCGCCGCTGGCACTCTTGATCGTGTCCCGCAGGTCGACGTAATGGACCACCTGCTTCTTGATCTTCGCTTGGGCCGCGGCTTCGAACCCGGCCTCGTCCAGGTCGTCGGCGATGTTGGCGTAGGCCCTCAAAAGGCCAACGGTGCCCTTGTAGAGAGCAGCCCGCTGGGGCTCACGCTCGGTCAGGTCGCTGGCGACCTCAGTATTGCCGCAGAAGTAGTGGATGTGCTCAAGTTTACCCTTGGGAGGCTCGACGGGCTCGCAGAGCAGGATGAGTTCTTCGATCGCTCCTTCCAACCGCTCTTTGCCCTTTTTAAGGCGATCCTGCACCATCACTCTCGGTTCCACGCCATCGGCACTTTGGTCTAGCTCAGAGGAATACACCGAGATCGCGTTCTCCACTTTCTTGAACAGGTCCTTGTAGTCGACGATGTAGCCGAAGTCCTTGTCGGCTCCGTCGAGGCGGTTGGTGCGGCAGATGGCCTGGAACAGACCATGGTCCTGCATCGACTTGTCGATGTAGAGGTAGGTGCAGGGCGGAGCGTCGAAGCCCGTCAGGAGCTTGTCGACCACGATGAGTAGTTTCATCCGGGCCGGCTCGGAGGTGAACAGCCGCTTGGCCTCGTCCTCGTAGGTCTCGGTCTTGGACTTGTTGCCCTTCGGGATGACGTCCTCCAGCAGTTCGGTGTAGGTGTTGTAAATGAACTGCTTGTCCGTCTCGCTGTCGGTCCCGGTGTCCTCCTTCGAGACGTCCTTGGCCATGGGGTTGTAGGAGGTGACCACCGCACACTTCTCCTTCAGCGGGGTCTTGCGAAAGAGCGTGAAGTAGCGGCAGGCCTCGTAGATGCTGCTGGCCACGAGGATGGCATTCCCCCGCTGGTTGCTCAGGCGGGGCTTGGTGCTGAAATCAAACAGGATGTCGCTGACCACCCGGTCCATCCGGGACCGCGAACTGAGAACCTTTTGCATAGTGCCCCATTTCTTCTTCAGTTCGTCCCGCTGCCAGTCGTTCAGGGCCTTGGTCTTGGCCTCGAACCAGGCATCGATCTTCTCCTCCGAGCCCAGCTCCTGGTCGATATCACGGGCCTCGTAGATCAGATCGAGAACCACTTCATCCTCCACAGCCTCGCTGAACTTGTAGGTGTGAATGTAGCGGCCGAAGACCTCGAAAGTCGTCGCCTTGTCCTTCTTGAGCAGTGGAGTGCCGGTGAAGCCGATGAAGACCGCGTTGGGCATCATCACCTTCATCGCCTTGTGGAGCCTACCGCTCTGTGTGCGGTGGCATTCATCGACGAAGACGAAGACGTCGCCAACCGTCGGGCTCGGCTTGTCCTGCAGCTGCCTGATGAACTCGTCAAAATCGTCCACGTCCCGGCGACCGAACTTTTGAACCAGCGAGCAAAGCAGTCGTGGCCTCGGTTTGCCGAGTTTGGACATCAGATCACGACCACTGATCGCCCGCACCTTGTCTGTCTCCGGCACCGTACCGGCGTTCTTGAGGACCTTCTCGATCTGCTTGTCCAGCTCGTCGCGGTCGGTGACGACCACCACCCGTGCGTCGTGCCTATTCTCCAGGATCCACTTCGCTAACAACACCATGACGATACTCTTCCCGCTGCCCTGAGTATGCCAGATGATGCCGCCGTTCCGTTCCTTCACCGCCTCCTGCCCGGCCTTGGCCCCAAAATACTGGTGCACCCGTGGGACCTTCTTCACCCCGGCATCGAAAACGACGAAATCGTGGATCAATTCCAGCAGCCGCTCCTTGCTACACATCCTCAGGAGGTATTTGTCCAGCTTGTAGCTCTCGTTTTCCTCCTCGTTCTCCTTCCACTTCAGGAAAAATTTTCGAGGTGTCTCGATGGTCCCGTATTCCAGCCCTTCCGAGTCACTACCTGCAAAAACAAACTGCACAGTCGCGAAGAACCACTCGTTGAACTCCGGCTTCTGGTTAGACAATAACTGTCCGATCCCTTCACCGATGTTCACCCTGCTGCTCTTCAGCTCGATCACGCCCACCGCAATCCCATTGAGGTAGAGAACCAGATCCGGACGGCGTTCATGCCCTCCCTTGAGGGTGACCTCCTCAGCAATGCCGAAGTCATTGTCGTCGCCCTCCCAGTCAACCAAATGAACGGTCTCAGTGTCCTCGCTGGCGGCCGTCTTTACCTTCACTCCGTAGCGGAACAAATCGTAAACCGCTTGATTGTTGTCGTAAAGCTTGCGGCTCTTGTTGCCAGCTTCACGGTTCAACCGCTCCAAGGCTCCGCTGATGGCTGCCACCGAATAACCCCGCCGGGTCAGATTGGCGGTCAGGAATTCCTTTTCGATATTGCTGTTACAAGCACGGCCCGACCAGTCGCCCAGATAGTCATAGCCCAGCTCATCACGGAACAAGGCAATCACCCGATCCTGTGTCGCTCGCTCAAGTTTTCCGATTTTGCACATGATCCATACCTCTATCCTAAAGTGTGCAGTGCAAAGGGACGATCCGAAAACGACTCACCTCCAGGATTACGACTTCTCAAATCGCCATCAGAGCGGCGGCTTGTGCTTTCTCCAACTGAGGAAACAGCTTTTCCTTTCTTAAGTAAGCGTAGGAGATCACTTCCCTCTCAGCCCGCTTGTTCAAAATCTCGGCAGCAATCGCCGGGTGAACCTTGATTTCCTCGGCATACTTTTTGAGCTGCCATATCGCCGGTTGCGGGTGCGTGGAACGAAACTCCAACTCCCGATCAAGAGATGCCAGGGTGTCGTAAGCCCATTTGTCCGCATCCTGTTCTCGATCATCCTGTTCCTGGTCCTCGTAATCGATGAACACATCCTCCGGAGAATTGATGTGGAGCAGGAGATGCGCGATTTCGTGAAAAAGGATAATCCAGAATTGGGAAAGGCTCCGATACTTCAGCCCATGGATAATCATGGCCTTCGAAGGTGTCAAAAGGCGGGTGCATCCCCGCAGAGCAGCCCCTTTCATAGGGGGCACAAAGACCAAGGCCACTCCTGCTTTAGCGAGAATTTCCTGAACCTGATGGGCAATCTGATCGAGTGGATGCTGGGTTAGCTCTCTCAATGACTTTACCGCCCGATGAAGCTTCTTGCGGTCGTAGGGCTTGGTGGAAATCTGCGTGGCCTTTTGCTCACCGACGTAGCTCCAAAGACCACAACTGATGAGATTTGACTTTTGACCGGTATCCTTGAAGGCAGCCATCCGCTCAAAATTACGAGCCATCTTCTCTCCAAATTCGATCAAGTCGGGCACCTTCACGAGCTTGCAAATCTCGGTGCGCTTCTCCTTCGGACTTTGGGTGGTGCCAACGAGCCGCAGGCTCACCAACTTTGAGTAGTCAATGGCTTTGAGAACCTCTTTTTCCCTGGCATCTGGTTGCCCCACTTTCAGCGGATAGCTGACTTTGGGATGAGTGGAAAAATCTTTCCGGCGAAGGCGCTCGAAGGCTTCTTCATCACTCAGTAATAGGCGCAAGATGTTACTGACCGACTCCGAGGGCCGTGCGCGTCCCGAAGCCCAGCGGGAAATATTCTTTTCCCCGTATCCCGTGATCTGTGCCGCTTCTCTTTGGGTCAGACTGTATTTCGAAAGGAGCTGCTGCACCTCCTCCGGGGTGATCGGATTGAGCGCCTTGTCCAGGAAAGCGTTGATATGGGCATTTCCCTCATCGTCGGTCACCTGATCACCGCAACAATCACACACCAGCATGGGAACGTTAGGGACGATGAGTACTCTGCCGTCCTTCACTTCGACCGGGTGATCTTTCAGCATCGGGATTAAGGAGCCGCTTTCACACTCGAAACAGGGAATCTCCTGATCGCTACTCGTCTTGGGCTGGGTCGTTTTCATCGCTTTCATCTGGTTTGGGCAGAACAGGAAGGGTCCGAACTGTGTCGCTTGGGTGCAGAGCAACACGAACTCGAGGCGGATCCCCTCTCGGGGACAAAGTGACATGCACTTCGATCGCCGGATAGTCGTCACCATCTTCCGGCCATTCGAGGATGCATTGGTATGCCTGTGGTTTCCCGGGCTGTCGTGGTTTCAAGAATAGCCTGTCGGAGATTTTTAGTCCCCCAACAAGCTCCTCATAGATCGCACTCTCAGTCAGTCCCCAATGCACTAACCAATTCCCCGAGGAACCGTTTCGGTCGAGGAATCTTTGCCCGGGGGTTGCCAGGGCAATGATAACGCTTTCGCGGATGGCTTTCGAGGCCTTGGCAGGAATTGAAGACATTTCCGAGGCCAAGACAATTTGGTGCTAATTGGCACCTTTGTCCAGAAAGATCTGCTAACAAGGTGCCGATAAGATCCAAAGAACTCAAAGCAGGATTCAAATTTCGAGTTCGTCAGGGCTCCTTCCTTCCCTCGCTATTGAGCTCCACGAGAAGCCGAGTGATCTCCTGGCTCTTCGTGAATCTCTCAAGCTGTGCCATCGCTTGGTCAACGAATTCTTCCGTCCGATTCCCGGCATACCACGCCAACTCCTCCGGGGAGATATTTCCGTCGTGAGGACTACCGAACGAGAAATTTCGATAGCACATGGCCTTGGATTCCCCCTCAAAGGACCGATCAATCCGCTCAAACCCATGGAGAATTGTCGAGAATCTTTGGGCTTCGAGAAGAGTGTTGAGTTTGTCTGTGTCAAAAACCTCGAAGTCCTTAACGATCAAATGCAACTCGTAGTCCCAGCCATAGGCCAACGCCAGAGATCCCGGCCCAAACTGAGCGAGATAAACCCGGGAATCCTTAAAACCCCCAAATTTTGGATCAAGCCGCCACTCCGGCGGAAGGCTGGTGCGGAGGCGGTTCTGTAGAGCCGTGGTGGCTTTGTAAAACCAATGATCCTTGATTTCCTGGATCTTGTCCCGGAGCTCAAGCAGGGATTTCCAGTCTTCAACCCCGGCAAAGAGTTTGGGTTCTTGATGGAGGATTTCTTGGGTGTTCATAGTCGTCGGCAGAGTTCTTGATAAAATTCAAGATACACCCTCAACCGGTTATTCTCTCGCGGAATGTCGTCTTGGACTGTGAGAAGCCATTCCGCAATGGTGCTTCGGAAGCTTAAGAGTTTGGGGGTGAGAGGAATTCTCTCCGGGAGAGTCGCACTGAGGTAATCCGGTCTGAGGAGAGAATGGGCCTCCGGAACCTTCCCCTCGCTCCCAGGGAGATAAATGATCTGAAAAGCTCGTTGCGTCTCTTCATCTCGGTAGTCCAACCGAGGGTGCCACCGATGAATCTGGGCATACCAGTATCGATAGAGCTGATGCCCTTGGTCAAAAGCCCCATGGGACTTGTTCTCGATAATGATCACACTGGCGGGAGACGTCCGCTTGATCATGAGGTCCACCCTCCCGGTCTCGACTGTTACCTTCCAATCTCCTTTCTCAGGACAGGGCACGTCCAGCATCTTCAGGAACGACCTCAAAAACAACGCCCCTTGTCCATGGCTGGCGTCCGACTTGAGAAGGAAACCCAACAACTCACTATGCTTGGTTTCGCCAATCGGGAAAAACCCCAGGGGGTTAAACAAATGACCATCCCGTCGATTCCTGATCCGCTGAGCCTCTCTGTAGGTCCTCCACCTCGCAATCAGCCGAGAATTGGCAGACAAAAAATGAAAGGCCTCAGCCTCTCTCGATGCTCTCATTTTCGAAAGGACTCCGCTCAACCGGGAGTGTTGACCAACCCCAACCATCTGCCGGGCTTTCCCAAATCGTGCCAGAACAGTCCGAACACGGCCCAGCCCTTCCTCAACCGCCTGATTGAAACTCATGACACCTCGGGAAGCTCTATACTTGTCGCAATGGATCTGATCGCTTCCACAATCGCCGTGGCGACTTCTTGGCATCTTTGCGGATTCGGGATGCCCCACGGACCAAAATGATACTCGAACCACTTCGTTGCGTAATCATCCGACCACTCACCAATGAAGTCCTGTGCATCTTGGTCCACCCCTAGTTCAGCACAAGTATAAGCCCCTGCTCCGGTCGTGGCTCGTTGAAGTAGGGCCGTCAGGTTATGACCAAGTGTTCGTGAGCGGATTTCGTTTAGGGTAGCGAGCCCATTCTCTCGAATAGCAGCTTTGAGTGACAGCTCTATGGCACGAAAATAGAGAAAGACAGTGGGTATGACCATGAAAGTCCCTTGACCTTCCCGGTGACCCGCTGCGAACTCATCATCTCTCCGTTGCAAATCCGAAAAGCAGGTATTGGCCGCATCCAAGGCACCCTGAGCAAGTTGCTGAAAATCAAATGACGAAGGATCACTCGAATTTGGGTTTGGGGTGCGTTGGTTTGACATGAAAAAGAATCTCTAACGAAGCGGAATTCCAGAATAATGGACCTTGGATTCTGGGTCGGGCACACCCGCTTGATTTAGGACCTTGGAAAAAGAGTCGATCAACAAGGGGGCATCGTCGCTGGGCCCGATGATGACTCTATCAAGGAACTCAGGAAGAGTTGCATTGCTCAGGTTTTGTTCAGGAACATTCTCAAACTTGATCTTGTAAATCTGTTGAGGCACTC
>JASFWU010000380.1:0-3011 GCA_050049035.1 Akkermansiaceae bacterium
GAATCGTCGCGACGGTGCGCTGGTCCAGAATGAAAAGCGGATCGCGGAACTTCTCGAGGAGAGCCAGCGACGCAAGAAAGCCGAGGAGTCGAGCAGGGACGAGTTGGCTGCCCGGGATGAGGAACTGGAAGCCACGCGGACGGAGCTCGAACAAGTCGTGGCCGAACGTGAGAAACTGGTTGGTCGCATCGAGTCGCTGGGAGGCGAACTGGCGGAAGATTGGCGGGAGTGGATCTCCTTTTCGGATCTCAAAGCGGCCGAGCGAGAGGAGGGGGAAGCGGCGCTGGGACGGATCGAGTCGATGCGGGAACAGATTCGAGCAGAGCTGAACAGGATTGAACCGATCTGGATGGCGTTTGGAGAAGGAGTCCAGGCCGAGCTTCGAGCCCGGTGTGATGCCCTGCGCGAGGAAGGGAAGGCTCTCGAAGCCGAGCGCAGAGATGCGGAGGTCGAACTGGGCGCGCGAAAGCAGGACCTGGCCGAGTTGCGCTCGGACATCGATCGGGAACTGAGGCGCGCCCAGGGGCTCAGCCGCGGGAGCACCGAGATCGAGCTTCCGAAGCGATACGAGTCGATGATGATCGCCCGCGATTCCGAACAGGGAATTTTCCTGCAGTTGATCGAGCGGGTCGAGTTCCTGGAACGACTGATCGAGGGCTATCGTCGGTCGCGGCGACTCAAGGAGGTCGTCCGGGAGTTGAACGAATTTCGAACCCGCCTCGTGACGATTCTCGAGGAGCACGGTGTCGAGGAGTTCCGTTGGGGAAAGGGAACCCTCCTGACCCTCAAGCACCGCAAGGAAGTCCAGATCCTCGAGCGCAAGGGATGGGGCACCCGGGAGTTCATCGAGAAGCCGTTTCAGCCGGGAGAAGTCACCCGGGGCGTACGCAATGGCTATCGGGTGGGCGAAGGGGATCAGGCCGGAATGGCACGGACTTAAGCGGCTGCGCGGTAGTGGCTCCGGTGCAGGATTTCCCGAAATTCAGCCCTGGGTTTGGTGAGGTATTGGTAGGGTTTCGGCCTGAGTTTCGTCGCCCTGGGTTCGACCCTGCCGGGACGTATCAGCAGGACCCTTTCGCGGATTCTCTCGCCAAGGGCAGCCTGCCGCGAGACGAGAAGTCGTGGCTTGCGCGCCAGGTCTCGGAATTGACTCCGGAACTCTCCGATCACGTCGAGCGTGCCCTTGAATCCGATCTCGTCCATGACGTAGGGTTCCCCCGCGATCGCACCCGTCTGCAAAGCCTTGACCAGATTGTAGGCGATGAACGCCATCCGCAGTGACTTGCGTGCCATCTCCGGCTTCTTCACTCGGATCATCTCCAGATTCATCGTCGTCTTGATGTCGCGGAACTTCACCTCGATCTTCCATCGCTCCGCGTAGAGCAGCGCGATCTCCTCGGTCGGATAGCTCTCCGCGTCGGTCAGAGTCGTCGCGAAATACAGCCACTTCGGTCTGCCGTTGCGGTCCTTTCCTCGCGTGCGCACGATCCGCACTTCCATGGTGTCGGGTAGCGCCGCCCATTCTTCCTCGGTGATCCCGCAATTGCCCGGCGAGGGCGGCTTGTCCCAGACGACCAGGCGCGAGTCCGGACCGAGCTTCTTCCCGCGACGCCAGTCCACTTTTCCCTCCCGTTTTTGATGCAAGCGCATCACGCTGTGGGTTCCTCCCGCAAGCAGCAAAGCCATCAATTCGTAGGAGCCGTAAGCCCGGTCGGCGATGAGAAGGTCGTTTTTCCCGAAGTGTTCGCAGAGCCGGTAGAGGCCCTTGGCGTCGTGTTCACGGTAGTCTCCCTGCGTGTGGCTCTCGATTCTGCCGGTGGCAAGATCAAGCACCCCGGTCACTCCCATGACTGGAAAACCACAACCCTTCTCTTGACCCGAAGGCTGCGGGTATCCCGCCTGATTCTCCGAAGTATCGAGCAGCTTCACCGAAGTTCCGTCGATTGCCTTGAGCCGGAACCCATACCACAGATGATGATCCTCGATTCTCTCCTCCGAGTACTTTCGGGAGTGCTCTTCGACCACGTCGAGGAACTCGCTGGAAAGTCGCTTCCGCGCCCGGCAATAGCCCGAGGTGTCGAAGGCGGGGACGGGCAGGCCGGCGGAGTCATACCAGTTCTGAACGCGTGTGAGGGCGTCGGCGCAGGAAGAATTCGACTCAAGCATCTGCGAGACCCAAGCCCAGAACACGACGACTTCGGGGAAAACCCGGCTGCGCACGTCACGCTGCGCCTTCTGGAGCATCTCGATGGGAAGGATCTCCGAAAAGACCGTTCCCAGGTCGGAGATGGAGTTATCGAGAAGATCGTGGAGACGTTTTCGAATATCGTCGAGTTGACGGCGGCGGGTTTTGCCGTCAAGTTTCGTCGAAATTCCCGGCAGGAATGGGTTGTTAGTTTTCACACCCTGGCATTACCACATTCCGCCGGGTTTTTCATGTCCAGTTTCCTCGAAAACACCCCTTAAGTCCGTGCCATTCGTGAAAGTCCCCGATCTCCACGGACCGGACCGGAAGCTCGCTGGATGAACCTCCCCCGCCGAGATCCCCCATATCGAACCGACCCGCCGGGATCCGCACCATCTGCATCCCGGCCGCATTCCGGAAACTCTGTGCAGGCGGCTCCTTCCCGTCTGCAATGGTCGGAGGGTTCGGCTTCGGCATGGGTTTCGGCATCGAGGATCCTCCTCCCCCCTGCCCTTTCGGATTGAAGACGAACTGGATCCCCGCCAGCCCAAGCTTGTTGTACTCCGCCGGCACCTGTTCGAAATACTGCCCCAGTTCCTGCTTCCGCTGCCGGGACAGGCGGTTGACCTCCTCGCGGGTCTTGGCGAAGACCGCCATCACGCTGAGATCCGGCTCGGAGATGTTCTCCGCGAGGATCTCCGTGAACAGCCCATCGTTCGCTACCTGTCCGGCATCGGCGGAATAGCTCACCAGCATCCCGAGCGGAGCCGAAACACTGGCGAGGCCACGCGTGCCCCCGAGCGATCGGGTCTTGCTGCCATCCGAG
>JASFWU010000379.1:0-3011 GCA_050049035.1 Akkermansiaceae bacterium
GGTCAGCCAGGCCATCGCGTCCGGTCTCCGAACCGGAGATCTTTTCACCGGGGCCGAAGGTGAAACCAAGGTCAACACCGCAGAAATGGGAGCTACCATTCTGAAGAACCTGTGAACCTTCGCCTGACCCTCCCACTGACTCTTGCCTTCTCCGCCTGTCAGTCCGGAGATCAGCCGACTTATGCCAAGGCCCCGGTTTACGAGACGCTTCATCATCCCAAACACAACGGTGCCTTTTTTCAGTTTGAATACCAGGGGGATCGCTATCTTGCCTGCTCCATTCACCAGGCCCATCTCAAGACCGGCGACCTCCTTGAACGCAAGGACGATTCAGAGCCGGTCAAGGTTGGAAGGATGGTCCACAAACAGAAGGACCTTCACGTCTGGACTTTTGATCACCCGTCGCCCAAGGCGGAGCATTTGCTGAAGTATGAACCAAATATCCGGCTTCAGGTCGACGACCGGATCTATTTCCTCAACAAAGGTAAGCGAATCGCGGCCCGGGTGTTGGCCCCGCCCCAGGGAGCGCAATTTCGACACCAATATCAGACCGACGAACCCTTTGCAGCAAGTGGACTGAGCGGTTCTCCCGTCTACCTTCCTCGGACCGGATCGGTCATCGGTGTTTTACAAACAGCAAATGACCGGAAACGTGCGACCTTTGGCGGTTTCGAAGTCCTCAAACTGAACTAAGACTTTTCACAGACAAATCCGCGGACCGATGGTGTTTCCTAAGAGGAGGGAATCGTTGATCATTCCCGCACCGTCACTCAACGCCATGCGCATCCTCCTCCTCGTCTTCTTTTCAATCCTCCCCGTTGCGGGAACGGACCTGGTTTTCGAGGCCTTTGAATCCGACGGATTCGGGGAATGGCAGGCAAAAGGAAAAGCCTTTGGACTCGCTCCGGTATCGACCAGCCCGGACGGCCTCAATGGCAAGGTCACGGGTTACTCCGGACAATCCTATCTCACCTCTTCTCACGCAGGAGATGCTTCGGTAGGCACCCTCACCTCGCCGCCCTTTGAGATCAAACTCTCCCACCTCGCCTTCCACATCTCGGGAGGGACCCATCCAGGAAAAACCGCCGTTCAGTTGTTAATCGACGATAAAGTCGTCCTCGAAGCCAACGGGAAGAACGACTTGAAGATGCGGCAGGTGGCCTGGCCTCTCAAGGAGTTCATCGGGAAGACGGCGACCCTCCGTATTGTGGATCGTGAGATCGGTGGCTGGGGTATCATCAATGCGGACCACTTTGTTTTTTCCGACAACCCCAAACCGTTCTTTCCAAAACCGGTTTACCTGAAGGAACAGGAAGTCAAAGAAGGCCTCGTTTCCACAGACGTCATCCCTGGCCTGACCGTTCCGCAGGGCTCCAAGGTGACTCTTTTTGCGGATCACGAGTCACACAAACTCTACTCTCCCACGGCCCTGACGGTGGATGACAAAGGCCGGGTTTTCGCAGCCGAGACACACCGCTTCGCCTTCGGCGTTGAGGACAACCGCCGCCATCTCTACTGGTTGCAGGATGACCTTGCCGCACAAACCACGGACGACCGGCTCGCGCTTCACAAGAAGTGGCAGGAGAAACATCCGCTGAAGAAAATGACCGAGCGTTCGGAGAAAATCCGTGTCCTGGTCGACACCGACAACGATGGGGTCGCCGATCAGTCAAAGATCTTTGCCGACTCCTTCAATGACATTCTCGATGGAACCGCGGCGGGAATCATGGCCTTTGAAGGCAAGATCTACTTCGCCTGTATTCCGAAAATCTGGATGCTTGAAGATCAGGATGGAGACCTGGTCTCCGATCAGCGAACGGCCCTTCAGGATGGTTTCGGCGTGCGGGTTTCTTTTTCCGGGCACGATCTCAACGGCTTTGCATTAGGCCCGGATGGAAGACTCTACACGACGATTGGGGACCGTGGATTCACCATCACGACCCGCGAGGGCAAGACCTATCGTTACCCGAACCAAGGAGCGATTCTGCGTTTCGAACCCGACGGCTCGGGCATGGAGGTGGTTCATACCGGTCTGCGCAACCCCAAGGAGATCGCCTTCGACCAATTCGGAACCGGGATCACCGTCGACAACAACTCGGACCAAGGCGACCGCGCCCGCGTCGTTTTTATGCTGGAAGGAGCCGACTCGGGATGGCGCATGGGTCATCAGGTCCTTCATTCCTTTCACAAGACAGTGGGAATTCCCGATCGCCCCATCAACCAATGGATGGCCGAAAAAATGTGGGAGACCAAGAACGAGGAGCAACCCGGCCACATCGTTCCTCCCATGCTCAACCTCACCTCGGGACCATCGGGGCTGGCCTACTACCCCGGCACTGGATTCAGCCTGGGATGCAAGGATCGTTTTCTCATCTGTGACTACCGCGGAGGAGCTGCCGCGTCGGGGATCTGGAGTTTTACCATTGCTCCCGATGGTGCGGGTTTTGGCGTCACTCATTCCGAAAAGTTCAACTGGGGCGTCGCCGCCACCGACCTTGAGTGGGGATACGACGGAAAGCTTTACGTTGCCGACTTCGTCAAAGGATGGCAGTCCCACTCCGCTGGTCGCATTTATTCCCTTTCCGAGCAAAACCCGGGACCGGGACTTGATCCTTTCCTGGCAGAAAACGACTTCACCACCATGGCGGCACGCAAGCTGGCCGTTCTTCTTGGACATGAAGATCAACGGATTCGCCTGCGGGCCCAGCTTGCCTTGGTGGACCGACCGGAAGCGCTCCCTCTCTTCATCAGCGCGACCAATCAAAAACTCAACCCGCTGGAACGGCTCCACGGGATTTGGGGTCTCGGCATCATGGCCCGCAAAGGAAACGATACCGCAACGCGGTTTCTCCTCCAGGCCCTTCGCAACAACGATCCGCTTGTCCGGGCACAGGTGGTCCAGGCCCTTGGTGAGTCCACCCTGAAAGAGGCCACCCCTCTTCTCCCGGCCCTATCCGACGGTTCACGCCGGGTGAGAGGACTGGCCGCGGTTGCGGTTGGCCGTCTTCGTG
>JASFWU010000074.1:0-9962 GCA_050049035.1 Akkermansiaceae bacterium
TCTCGTCACAACCTTGCAAGCGGTTGGTTGTATTCTCGCGATTGGCCTGATTGTCGCACCGGCCGCCATCGTCCGCCCATTCATCTCAACTCCCGAAGCCCTTTTCCCGCTGAGCGGATTGGTCGGGGCCTTGGGGTCAGCCCTTGGTCTCGTCGTTTACGTGTACTATGACCTCCCCGGCGCAGGTGCCAGCATCGCGGCCACTCTGGCCAGCCTCTTCATCCTTTCCGTCCTTCTTCGCACCTTGTTGAAGAAAAGGTCGGTGGCTTGAATTCAGATCGGCACTTCCCGAATCTCGCTGGCTTGTAAAATCCGCTCCACACCATTGACGCCACGGAGAAGCAACTCACCACCATCCGAGATTCCCTCAACGGTGCCCGTTTTCGATTTCCCGCCCGCATCCAAGGTCACCACCCGGCCGGTCAGAACACACCGTTCCGACCACGCCCGGATCACTTCGTCAAATCCACTTCCAAGTTGTCCCAGACGGACCCGCAGCCGCTTCAAACACGAAACCAGCACCTCTTCCCGCAACTCTTGATTTCCCAGCTCCATCACCAGGGAGGTTGCAGGAAAATCCAAGTCCCCCGGAAACTCACCCACATTGACATTCACCCCCACCCCGACCACCACAAACTCCGCATCAGCCTCTACCAGGATTCCGGCAATCTTCCCCGGACCGACTCGAACATCATTGGGCCATTTGAGGCCCGTCGAAACGCCAAACCTTTCCAGCCCTTCGGCAATCGCCAGCCCCGCTGTCAGGGCACAGCGTGACCACAAGACAGCCGCTTCGGACGGACGCAGGATCAGGGAAAAGGCCAGCCCCTTGCCGGGAGGACAGACCCATCGCTGGCCGCGCCGTCCCCTTCCGCATTCCTGCCGTTCAGTCAGGACCACCGTCCACTCCCGGGCTCCGCGCAGAGCCAGATTGCGAGCCTCATCATTGGTTGAGCCACACTCCGGAAGAAAAAAAATCCGGTCGGCCCAATCGGGAGCCAGCTCCCTCAGAACCGCGCCATCCCATTCCTCATTCGTCATCTCGTCCGTCCATAAATTCGAGGGATAGATCGAGCGCGACCGCAGAGTGCGTCAAGGCCCCCACCGAAATGAAATCAACTCCGGTCGCGGCAATCTCCGCCACCGTCTCCAGGGTAACTCCACCGCTGGCTTCCAGCCTAGGACCGTTCTCGCCTCGCATCGCTACTGCCTCGCGCATGGTCTCCAGATCCATGTTGTCGAGCAGGATGTAATCCACTCCGTCCATCTTCAAAAACTCCGCCACCTGGTCGAGACGGTCGGCCTCCAGTTCGACTTCCACTCTGGGTTTTTCCTTCTGCAATCGAGTGATGGCTTTTTGCAAAGCGGGGATTCCACCCTCGGCCACGAGATGATTGTCCTTTACCATGGCACGGTCATACAGGCCGATGCGGTGATTTGTGCCCCCACCTGCCACGACCGCAGCCTTCTCGAGTCGACGCCAACCCGGGGTGGTCTTTCGGGTATCGAGAATCCTTGCCCCCGTCCCTTCGACCAGGGAGACAAAGCTTCTCGTCTTGGTCGCAATCCCGGACAATCGTTGCAGGAAATTCAGGGCCACCCGCTCGGCTGAAAGAAGCGACCTTGCACGCCCACGGACCTCCATGACATACGCCCTCGAGCTCACGTGACTTCCGCTTTCGAGGAGAACGCGAACCTCGGTTGATTCGTCCACTCTCCGGAACACCTCCGCAGCCACTTCCACGCCCGCGATGACTCCTTCTTCCTTGGCGACGATCAACCCGCGGGCCATTCGCGACTCGGGCACAAAGTAACCCGAGGTGACATCCCCTGGTCCGATATCCTCATTCAGGGCCAGCTCAATCAGCTTTGAGGTCGTCTCATCCACCTCAAAAACATATCGTCCGTTGATCATCATGCCAGCGTTTTGACACTGGCAAGATTCCACATTAGGGCCAAACTGTCGCCCTCCGATGATTCGAGTTCACCATCTCCGTCACCTGCTTCCCGGCCTGGCTCTGGCTGCAGTATCCTGTGAGGCATTGAAAGGGCCGCAAGCGGTTTCCACGGCAAGGCTCGACCTGCCAGCCGCCTTTGCAAAGGCTGAGACCGGACAAAACAAAAAGATCTCCACCGGTTGGCTTAAAGAATTCCGGGATCCCCGCATGACCAGGATTGTCCTCGAAGCGATCGAAAAAAACCAGGGCCTGAAAGCTGCGGCCTATCGTCTCAAGGCTGCCCGTGAAGGCACCATCATCGGACGGGCAGCGCGCCTACCCACCATCAATGCCTCAACCTCCTACCGCCAGAGTGATGGCAAGACGGTTTCCTTTTCGGAGAGCTACGCCATTTCGCTCAATGCAGCGTGGGAGCCGGATTTGTGGGGACGCCTCCGCAATCTCGATTATGCCACCCGTGCCAACTATGCCGCATCGGTGGCAGACTTTCGGAGCGCGAGACTTTCCCTCGCCGCCAACACCGCCCAGGCGTGGTGCAATCTCGTGACCGCCGAACAGCAGCTGGCTCTCGCCAAAACCAACGTCGCTTCGTTTGCAAGGGCACTTGGTGTGGTGGAACGACGCTACAAGGCCAACACCCTTCGGGCGGTCGATGTGCAATTCGCGCGAAACAATGTGGCCAACTCCCGAAGGAGCCTGAGCGTCCGCCAGCTTGATCGCGACAACGCCGCTCGAAATCTCGAGGTCCTTCTCGGCCGCTACCCTTCCGCTTCCGTCGCTTCTTCTTCGGAGCTCCCCTTTCTTGCCGAAAGTATTCCGGTGGGGCTTCCTGCAAGGCTCCTCGAGCGACGACCGGACCTCGAAGCGGCCCGAGCCCGCCTCATGGCGTCGGCTCAAAATGCCGAAGCCGCTCGAAAAAACCTTCTCCCAAACCTTCGCCTCACTGGCGGTGCTTCAGCAGGAGACACCGCCTTTCGCCGCGCTTTCGACCCCAACTTTCTCGTCTACAGCATCGCTTCCTCCCTGACCCAGGCTGTTTACCAGGGCGGTGCTCTTTCCGCCCGGGCGCGCGCTGCTTTGGATCAAAACCGCGCCGCGATCGAGGACTACGTCCGGCTTTCCCTTCTCGCGTTTCGAGAGGTGGAATCCGCCATCGAAACCGATCGATCGCTGGCCGAACAAGAAAAGTTCCTTCGCCAGGAGGTGAAACAATCACAGCTTGCGGTCAAGAGGGCCCTTTCGGATATCAGCCTTGGCATCGATGGGGCTTCATTCCTCGAATACCTCGAAGCGCAACGGCGGGCGGAAGCCGCAGGGATCTCGTTGATTCGGCTCAAGAACCAACGGCTCCAAAACCGCATCGATCTCCATCTCGCGCTCGGCGGCGACTACCATACCAAGGAGTAAGCCGTCGCGGGAGCCTTACTCGATCTCAAGCTTTGCCGCGATCTTCTCCATGAGCGGGAGATATTTTTGAGTCTCGGCGTCGACCTTGACTCCACCCCGGGGGTCGATCGCAAGGGTTACAATGACGAATTTTTCCTTCGTATGCACCGCATAGCTCAGATGCCTTAACTGAACATCCGCCCCCTCCGTCTTGAGATCAAAAGTCACCCGTCCCGCCGGAAGACCCGCGAGCTTCGCCGGCTTGCTCTCGATCACGTTGGCTGATTCGGGAACCAGGAGCTTTGCCAGGTCAAGTGGGGCCATTTTGGCATACTTGGGATCAGGAGCATCGATGACCCGGAGGGTCAGGATGGCATTTCCATAACCCTCGTCACTTTGCGCCCGAAACAGATCACTCTTTGCCGCAGGCTGGAGTGGCTTCATTGTTCCGGGGTAATACAAAAGAAAGTGCACCTTCCGTTTCACCGGATCCATCTTGGTGGAAAACCCGGCGATCCAACCATCATCAAACATCTTCCCAGGCGCTTCACGATAGGTTGGGTTCATGGCGATCACCGTCCGGAGGATCTCTCTCGGCAAGGCACCACCTTTCACTTTGGAGATATTCTCGAGGGCAATCCTGGCCATCTTTGGGTCGAGCTTCCGAGCGGCTCCAAGATCACGGATCTGCTTTCGGGAAGCCTGATCATAACGTTCAAACTCATCGCCCGTCATCTTTTTCAAGGCGTCCGTCAAACCGGAGAAGCCCTGCCCCACCTGCGAGGCGGAAAGCTCTTTCCGGACCGTGGCGACCTTTTCCTTCAGTTCGGGAAACTGTGTCTCCACTTACTTGAGGCTTTCCTCGATATTCATCAAGTAGCCATAGGCGGCAGACAGGCTTTCGAACCGAGGGTCGATCTTCTGTTCTTCCTTTGCTTCTTGCGCCGGAAGAATTGAGACAATCAAACTAATGAAAAAGAAGAGCGGCCTTGAAAAGGTCATGCCCAAAGCTGTGATCTCGCGGAATCAAGGTCAAGAGAACTGCGGTGGCCGCTTCATTCCTCGTCCTATTCTTCCACCACCCGATAGAACACCTTGGGTCCACCCAGGGCGAACGGCGAAGTCGTGGTGATCTCTCCACCGGAAACAATTCCATTCGCGATCTCGGTGAAGAAAACCAAATCGGTCGAGCTTTCGACGGCGTAGGTTTTCCCGGGCGAAGACGAGAAGGTCAGGGTCAGGGTCTGGGCCTGCTGATTGACGAACAAATTGGTCACCACCGGAGGAACGCTCGCCGAACCTGCAAAAACGACACCCTGGTAAAAAGTGAGTCCCTTGAAGGAATTGATCGAACCCGAAGTGAAAGCCGCTCCGGTCAACGCTTGGTTCTGCCCGTCTCCAGCCAGATTCCCGCTCGCCACTCCAAACGAAGATCCGTTGGTTCCTGTCCAGTCGCCGCCCAGTGGCTGGGAATCACTGCCGGCCAGGGTCCCGTCCAGGAACAGGGAAATGGTCGAGTTTCCATCATCATCGATGACGTCGTAACTTACGATGACGTCAATCTCTCCACCCGAGACCTGATCGGCGGTCACGGTGTGATTCACGACTGCCAGAACGAAGCCTCCTCCACCGGCCGCGCGCAACACCAGTTGATTGCCGGCCTCATACACCAGGGAAAGCCCCACCGTGGCCCCGCCGGTTTCAAAAATCACCTCACGCTCACCATCGATCTTGTCTTCAAAATCAACACAGATCCGGAAAGTCGCGTCTTCAGTATCAACTGCGGAAAACAAGGCATCGAAGGATGTCCCGGTGCCGAGAACACCAAGATTAGCCGACGGAGTGCCAACCTCATCGGCAGGCGGGAGGCTGTTGAAGTCATCCGGATCAGAACCTTTGAGAATCTCGAAGAAGTCGCCGAAGCCATCGAAATCAGTATCCGCAAGGTTGGGATTGCTGGAGGGATCCCCGTTCACTTCTTCGCCGTCCGTCAATCCGTCGTCATCACTGTCCGGATCATTCGGATCGGTTGGCTCGAGGAAGCCGATCTCGACATCATCGTTCAGGCCATCGCCATCAGGGTCGGCCGATCCCGGATTCGTCCCGGCATTCAGTTCCTCCAGATTGGTGAGAAGATCACCATCATTGTTGTCTGTTCCATCTTCGGAAAGATCTCCGAGAAACTCGAGTTCCCAGAAATCGGGAAGGCCGTCATCATCACTGTCTGATTCAACAATTCCATTGGCGATTCCGAGATAAACCTCATCCACTTCCGACGGGGTCAAGGACCGGTCGTAGATACGGCACAGGCTGATTTCTCCTCTGAAGGTCGCGGCACCTTCCGGATTCACCCCTCCTGTTCCTCCCAGGTTTCCGCCAATTGCTCCTCCGAAACCCGACCAGGTGAAGATGCTGGCGCGACCGTCCGGTGAGCCAATCGCTCCGCTTGCTGTCGCTGAGTCGAAACCGCCCGCAGAGCCTTTGACATAGAGCGTGGCCACCTGTGTGGCAGCATCAAGAGTCACCAGGATTTGAACAAAGTCAGCGGGGTTGATCTGCGGGGAGTCCACCTCGACATCGATGGTCGTGACTCCTCCGGTGCTATGCAGGAAACGGATCGTCTCCGAGCTGATCAGGAGGCAGGAACCTTCCGAGCTCCCTCCGGTTTCAAAGATGACCTGGGGATTGACATCGAGATCGCCCGGGCGGATCCAAAACTCAAGCGATGTCGTGGCGGACGAAAAGCCCTGCCCCATATCACCACCGGTTGCCGCCAGCGGATTCTGGCGCGAATAAGAGGCCGTCAGACTGGTGTTGTCCGAAGTCAAACCTGTCGTCAGCACTCCACCGGTGATGTCGAAGTTCTTTCCACCGATGGAATCGAGAAAGGCGCCACTCGTTTGATTAGGCAGGGACGGGTCCCAAAGGTGGATCACCGCCGCGGCAATGGCATCAACCACCACCTCAACCTCTGCTGTCACGCTCCCGGTGCCATTGGTTGCGGTCAGAGTATAAGTTGTAGAGGAGGCAGGCGAAACGGTGGTGCTACCATTCAATCCAAGCCCACCGGGTCCCGGCGTGAGCGACACTGTGTCAGCTCCCGAGACCGACCATTCGAGATCGAGGGATTCGCCTGGGGCGATCAACAGGTCCGAACCCGTAAACGAGGTGATCTCGGGAAGTTCGTCAACGATCACGGTGACCTCTTCCGTGACAGTCACCGCCCCCTTGGTTGCGCTGAGAGTGAAAGTTGTGGTCCCGAATGGAAACACCTCTTGCTGGCTCAGGGCAGTCACATCAACGCTGCCGGGATCAAGGGTCAGAGTATCAAAGTTGGAAGCGACCCAGCTGATCATGCTGCTTTGTCCGACCGAAATGGCCGAAGGAGAGGCCGCGAGGCTTTCGATGCGGGGACGCTCGGAATCCGAGGTTAACGTGAGAACCACTTCATCACTGGCTCCCGATCCGTAATCGACCGAAAAGGTATAGCCTTGCTCGTTGACGAAGGATGTTCCCTGGGCAAATTGCCCGTTGAGAACGGTGTAGCGCATCAGGACCCAGGAATCATTGATTTCAAAGTCCCCGCCAAGCGTCACCTTGAGGGTCGCCGCCGGATCGATGGTCATTTGCAAGCCCGTGCTGTTCGATCTCTCAAGCGATCCAACCTCCGGACCATCGATGACAAAGGAGAGGATCCCGTTTGCTCCGATCGAACTTTGATCGTTTGAATTGAAGACATTGCTTTCTCCGGTCGGAAGCATCTCCAATGTCCCGTTGTTGATATTGAGAAATTTGTAGACCTGCATCACTCCGGCCACCGAGACAAAGCCGCTGCCGCCCAAAGAATCACCAATGGCAAGTTCCATGGTCGCCCCCTGGGTTCGATACGTTGCCCCTTCTTCAACGACCAAACTCCCGGTTCCTCCGTTCACACCGACAAAGATCCCGTTGCCACCACCGTGGGCCCCGCTCAAGGTTCCACCGGTGACGGTGACGCTTCCCGAGTTTCCGGCACCAACTCCGATTTCAATTCGCGCCGGATTGTCGGTATTGCTGGTTCCGGTGTTCTGATCCACCACGGCGTTGGCATTGATCACCGCGGTTTGATTGTCAGGAACGACCACTCCGGTATCCCAGTTGGTTGGTTCGAGCCAACTCCCGTCGGATTGAAACGTGCTGATCTGGGCGGAAATAAAACCCGTGAGAAGGGTCAGAAAAACGAGGGTATGCTTCATAATCATCGTGATTGCGTGTTCACCAGACCTAGTCAGCAAGAAGGGTCACGTCAAGTTCACGCATCCCGTTCCGATTCCCAATGACAAAAGGCCTACTCGTCCTTGCGATCTTTCGACGGAGGCAGGAACCTTTTCAACAGCATCCCGACGGCCTCATCGCACTTCTGAAAGGCTTCCCGTCCCCCGAGGTTGCACATCGCGACCACTCCAAAATCTTTCCCGGGAACCACCCAAATCACGGCATAAAACATGGTATTGGTTCCGGTATGGGTCAGCACTTTCCCACCTCCCCAGTCACGGTTGGTGACTCCCCAGCCCATGGCGTATCCATGGTCCCCCACCGGGGTATGCAACCGGGTCATCGATTTCCCCCCGATCAGTCCTCCTCCGTTTCGCTGGAGATGAAACAAGGCATACTTCGCAAAATCGCCAACCGAACAATGAACCGCTCCTCCCGGGGCAATCGCCCGTGGATTGTCCCCACGGGGTTCGGGGTCGACCGGAATCACCTCCTTCCCGTTTTGAAAATGCCCATACGGTTGATCAACCTTTCCATTTGTCGCCGGAGCACGAAACCCTGCTGACTTCATTCCGAGACGATCGAAGAGCTTCTCTTTCAGCAATTGTTCGAATGGCTGACCCGCCTTCTTCTCGAGCATCGCTCCGGCTATCGAAAACCCCGCATTGGAATAGACGTTTTGCTTACCCGGAGGATAGGCCGGCTTCTCAGCGAGAATGCCCCGAACCAAAGCTATTCTCTGATCGACCGCCGTGCCTTCATTTTTCCAAAGATTGCTCCACAGTTTCGGCTCAACCTGTCCAGGCACTCCTCCGGTGTTTGTGAGCAGTTGGATCAAAGTCACCCCCCGAAAATCAGCATGGATCTTCACCTCGGGAAAGACCTCCGCTACCGTTGTTTTCCAGGCCAGCTTACCTTCTTCAACCATCATGGCGGCAAGCACCGCCGTCATCGACTTGGTGCACGACCCAATGTGAAACTTGTCGTCCACCGACACCAGAACGTCTTCTCCCGCCTTACGAACACCGGCTGCTCCCTGAGCCACAATCCGGCCATCGCGGACCGCCGCAGCCGCCAGGGCCGGAACCGGCGAATCCTTGAGCAAGAGATCAAGGTCTTTGGAAACATCGACAAGCTCCTCGGCTTTTCCTTGAAAGGGCAATGAGATACACGCAATGAGGACGACGTAGTTTCTTTTCATCTCATCAGGAGCGTGAAGGCGATACGAATCCGGAATCAGGAACCCTCTAGTTTCCGATCGTAATGAAGTAAGTCTCCTCCTCAAGATCTGGAAGGGTGACTTCCACGTCATAGACTCCAGGGCTCGTTTCCGAGAGAACCGCATTTGCAGTATGATCGGTATCAATCATGCCAAGATCTGCTCCTCCAAAAATCCGCCAGTCATTGATCCCTTCATCCGCCCCAAAGCGAATGCGATGAACCTGACCCTCCCGGGCATAACCCAGAATCCGCGGACCCGACGGAAGGTAAACATATTGAATCGAAACCTCTCCCGGCTCATATCGAAGGCTCACATCGAGAGATGCCTCCGAAAGATTGCTGATGATCGCCTGCGTGGTATCGAAGTCCGCATAGCCTTCGAAACTGAGACCGTCCACCTCTCCTTAACCCACAAAATCATCGAGGTTGAGAGTCGGATCATCCGCGGCGAGAGTGATCTGTAAGGGGGACTCATCGACTCCGTCATAGAAGAAAAAATCATCGTTGACGTAGTCATCAAAGTAGAAGGTCGAATCGAAGGTCCAGTTTTGCGGATCCTCATCCTCGAATCCCAGTGACGGCGGACTGTAAAACTCCAGTCCGATTCCGTATCCCACATTTTCTCCGCTAGGACTGTAAAAGAGCCCGACATCAACCGACGTCGATGAGTTACCATCGAGATCAGGATCGAAATAGGCTGTAAACAGTTGTGACTCGTCCTCAATGCTCCCCGAAAAGAGAGCGATCTCAATGTTGGCCGAGCCGGTCACCGAAAGGCGGATTTCCTGCAACGTCCCCAGTGAAGGATCAAACTTGGGCAGCCCTGTGATGTTTTCGGTCTCGAAGATGTAGACGTTCCCAAATCCATTCACAAGTTCGTCGAATTCATACAACTCTTGGCCAGAGTAGTTGGTCGACTGAACCGGCGTGACCTCGGCCGAAAGACTTCCAGCCACCATTGAAGATAAAACAGATATCCACTTTTTCATCACTATCGAATACGTCGCAACCCAGCGAACGACGTCCGACCTGTCAAGTTCGCAGGAGTCCACCCAGGGCCATCCAGCTAGGGAAAAGCTTGACTGATTTTATGAGCGATTTCGGATCAATTCTCGCGAAAAACCTTCGAATGAAGGGATGTAA
>JASFWU010000381.1:0-3007 GCA_050049035.1 Akkermansiaceae bacterium
CGACGGCCCCATTCAGAGCACCGCCGCCACCTACCTCTACGGCAAGGAGGTCAACCCCGAGACCTACGCCATCTGCAAGTCCGACATGCTCATCAAGGGCAACGACCCCGAGAACATCAAATTCGGCTCCACCCTCGCCACCGACGAATTCTCCAGCCTCCGCTTCGACTTCATGCTCTCCAATCCCCCCTACGGAAAGAGCTGGAAAACCGATCAGGGCCAGATCCTCGAGAAAAAAGGCTCCAAGACCGAAATCATCGACCCCCGCTTCGAAGTCCAGCTCCCCGACGCCTCCGGCGAAATCCAGACCGTCTCCGCCGCCCCCGCTGTCGATGACGGCCAGCTCCTCTTCCTCATGGAGATGGTCAGCAAAATGAAGCGCCTCCAGGACGCCCCCCTCGGCAGCCGCATCGCCACCGTCCACAACGGCTCCGCCCTCTTCACCGGCAATGCCGGCGGCGGCGCCAGCAACATCCGCCAATACCTCATCGAGAACGACCTCCTCGAAGCCATCATCCAGCTTCCCAACAACATCTTCTACAACACCGGCATCACCACCTACATCTGGGTCCTCAGCAACCACAAACCCGAGACCCTTCGCGGCAAGGTCCAGCTCATCGACGCCTCCCAGCTCTACGAAAAGCTCCGCAAAAACCTCGGCGAGAAAAACTGCGCCTTCACCCCCGCCCACATCGCGCAAATCACCCGCGCCTACCTCGACCTCGCCGACACCGGCAAGGAAGCCGTCGACGGACTCAAAGCCCAGGTCTTCGACAACCGCGACTTCGGCTACTGGAAAATCACCGTCGAACGCCCCCTGCGCAAATCCGCCCAATTCACGACCGAGCGCATCAAATCCCTCCGCTTCGACAAACGCCTCGCCGAGGAAATGCAGTGGATCTACCAGCAATGGGGCGAGCAGGTCTACGAACCCGGCTTCCTGAGCGCCAAGGAACAAAAGGACGCCCTCGACGACTGGCTCGAGAAAGAAGAGATCGACCGCAAAGCCGCCGACATAAAGAAGCTCCTCGATCCCAAATTCTGGACCGCCAAACGCGACCTCCTCCAGGCCGCCGCACAACTCCACCAACACCTCGGCGACGCCCTCTCGCACGACTTCAACGAGTTCCAAATGGACGTCAAAGCCGCCCTCAAGGAGCTTAAGCTCAAACTCAGCGCCGGAGAGCTCAAGGCCATCCTCGAAGCCGTCTCCTGGCGCGACCCCAAGGCCGAGCCCGTCATCAAAGGCGACGGCTACGAGCCCGACAGCGAACTCCGCGACACCGAAAACGTCCCGCTCAACTATGACGGTGGGATCGACGCCTACTTCCAGAGCGAAGTCCTGCCGCATGTCACAGACGCCTGGATCGACCAGAGCAAGACCGTCATCGGCTACGAGATCTCCTTCAACAAATACTTCTACGTCCACCAACCGCTTCGCGACCTCGACGAAGTCGTGCAGGAAATCCGCGACCTCGAAACGGAGACCGAAGGCCTCCTCGAGAGAATTTTGAATTTTGAATCGTGAATTGAGAATGAAGGAAGACGCGTCAGCCCCTGACATTTGTGAGCGCACTTTCGATTTTGCGGTGCGGGTTGTGAAAGTTTGTCAAAAGCTCGACGAGACACCTGGGACGTCGCGCACCTTGGCGAACCAGCTTCTGCGTGCTGGAACTTCGATTGGCGCCAACGTCGAAGAGGCTCAGGCAGGACAGAGCAAGGCTGACTTCACCTCAAAACTTTCAATTGCCTGCAAAGAGGCCCGCGAGAGCCACTACTGGCTGCGCCTTCTCAGCGCCTCCGAAGTTCTACCCGCCAACCAGCTCGAACCGATTACCGACGAAGCCAATCAACTCGTCGCGATCCTAACGACCATCATCAAGAATTCCCGCGCCAACTCATGAATTCTAAATTCAAAATTCAGAATTCAACATTCCCCCGATACGACCGCTACAAGGACTCCGGAGTCGAATGGCTCGGGGAGATTCCGGAGCATTGGGAGCCCTTCCGAGCGAAGCACGTATTTCGGAATGTCTCGGAGAAGGGATTCCCGGATGAACCTCTTCTCTCTGCAACACAAGACAGAGGCGTGGTGCCGCGCGATCAACTTGAGCAACGCGTTGTCATGCCAGTTGGCCAGCTTCAGACCTTCAAGCTCGTCCGCGAAGATAACTTCGTAATCAGCCTGAGCTCCTTTCAAGGCGTCATCGAGCACTGCGCCTACCAAGGTCTTGTGAGTCCTGCCTACACGGTCCTGCGCCTGCAACGAGATGTGAACCCACGATTTCTTCGGCACCTCCTGAGAGCGTCCAACTTCATTTCAGAGCTGAACATTTCAGTCACAGGTATCCGCCAGGGGAAGAATATCGACTACGGCGACTTTGCGGAGTCGATCCTTCCCATCCCCCCCAAACCCGAACAAGACCGCATCGTCACCTTCCTGGATCGGAAGACGGCGGAGATCGACGCCTTGATTGCCAAAAAGCAGCGCCAGATCGAACTCCTCGACGAGCAAAAAGCCATCCTCATCAACCGCGCCGTCACCCGAGGCCTCAACCCCAACGCCAAGCTCAAACCCTCCGGCATCGAATGGATCGGCGAGATCCCGGAGGGGTGGGAGATTAAACCCCTCCGGTGGTTTTGTCGGATTCGATCCGGCGATTTTGTGGATGGCGCACACAGCTCAACCGAGCAGACCGAGACAAACGGCATCCCAATATTCGGAGGGAATGGGCTGATGGGATACACTCACCAATTCAACTCTCCTCCAAACACAATGGTTCTCGGCCGGGTTGGTGCGTTGTGCGGCAACGTTCACGTAACCACCGCTCCAACATGGGTGACAGACAATGCGTTGATCCTATCAGTCAAGAGCCCCTTCCTTTTGAGATACACGGAGCTAGCCCTTAGGTGCTTGGATCTCAATCGCCTCGCAGCAAAGAATGCCCAACCCCTCATTACCGGAGGAGTAATCAAGGCCCAGTATCTGCCGCTTCCTCCTCCGGAA
>JASFWU010000075.1:0-9961 GCA_050049035.1 Akkermansiaceae bacterium
GCCATCTGGCTTCGGCGTTCTGAGGACATGGACACCGCCATCGTCGCTGAATCCGCCCGATGGGGTGATTACCGCCGGGACGTCCAGGCTGCCGGTGGCTGGCAGCAGGCCGACTATTATTTGTATACCAAAAACGATCCCTACCTGACCACCCAGAGTTACATTCTCAACATCTACCTCCCGCAACGCAGCAATATTTTCCTGAACCAGCTTCGCTCACGCAACCTCTACCCATCGGTCGAAGCTCCGACCTACTCACAAAACGGCAACACCCTCACCATGGGAAACCCCAACGGATCAGGGACCATCTTCTTCACCACCGATGGCTCGGACCCCCGCGACCCGGGTGCCCAGACATACTCATCACCCATTTCCCTGGCCAGCAGTGCCAACTACCGTTCGCGCGTTCTCGACAACGGAGTTTGGTCGGCTCTGCAGTCAGTCGACATCATCGCAGGTACTCCGGCCGATGCCACCAACCTTGTCATTTCCGAGATCTACTACAATGAACCGGGACAGGAAGAGACCGGTGAGTTTATCGAGCTCACCAACATCTCTGCCAATCCCATCGATCTTAGCAACCTGACCTTTACCGAGGGACTCACCTACACCTTTCCCCTCGACACCATCCTCGCTCCGGGACAGCAGCTTGTGCTGACCCCAAGCGACTACTCGGGCACCCTCGCCAACGGCGGTGAAACAATCACGCTGGTTGATGCCACCGGCACCGTGATTGAAAGCCTGACCTATTCCGATTCCGCACCTTGGCCCGAGGCAGCGGACGGCGACGGCTTCAGTCTTGTGCGAATCAGCCCCGAATCCCAACTCGATCCCAACGCCCCTTCGAACTGGCGTGCCTCCACCACCGCCGGAGGAAACCCCGGGAGCTCGGATGCCGCGACCTTCCCCGGAGGCGATCTTCTCGCCTACGCCTTGGGAAGCGACGGACTCAGCCTCGATCTCAACAGCGTGACTGTTTCACGAAATCTCGCCGCCGATGATGTCATTCGCGAGGTGCAGACTTCCACCGACCTCGAAAACTGGACGACCATCCCGAACCCGGTGGCGGAAAGCCTTCCCGTCAATGGCTTCACCACCCAGACCTTCGCCAGCCCGCAGGGCCAAACCCGCTACTACCGGGTCAGAGTTACGGTGAGATAACGCCCCTTCCTTGCCCGCGTGCCCTTTCTCTGGCAAAACGCGGTCGCACCATGCCCCTCTCCGCCAGTGTCCTCATCGACGGCCCTTCCGAGCTCGTCTTTGACTACGCCGTGCCCGAACACCTCAAGGTTCAGGCAGGCTGTCGCGTTCGCGTCCCCCTGCGGAACCGCCCCGCCACCGGCACGGTCCTGCGACTCCACGACTCCGCGCCCGAAGAGTTCAGCCTCCGCTTTTTGACCGACCTGCTCGACCCCGAGCCTCTTGTCACCGCTCCCCTTCTCAAACTGGCCGAATGGATCACTTCCTACTACGGCACTCCGCTCGAACAAGTCATACGCTCCATTGTCCCCGCCGCCATTCGGGGTGAAAATGCCTCGGCCAAGAAACGCCGCGCCGCCTTTCTCAAGAGTCCGCCCACCGAGGAAGAACTCGCAACCCTCGCCAAGCGGGCCAAGCGACAACACCAGATCCTCACCTTGCTGGCTGTCGCTCAAAAGCCCGTTCCCCTCACCGAGCTTGGCGGCCCCTCGGCCGCCGCACCTCTCAAAGCACTCGCCGAAAAAGGATTCGTTGAACTGATGGACCTCGAAGTCCGCCGCGATCCCGATGCCAGCGAAACCTTCGTCCCCACCGAGCCCCTCACGCTCAACGACGAACAGGCAGCCTGCCTTGAAACGATCACCAATTCGCTTTCTCAAACATCAGACCTCAAATCTGAGGTCCCAAACATCTCCCCCATTCTCCTGAATGGCATCACCGGTTCGGGAAAGACCGAAGTCTACCTTCAGGCCACTCGTACTGCTCTCGATCTCGGCAAGTCGGTGATCGTGCTTGTTCCGGAAATCTCACTGGCCCCGCAGACGGTTCAACGATTCAAGGCCCGCTTCCACGATCTTGCGGATCAAATCGCGGTCCTTCACTCCAACCTGTCCCAAGGCGAGCGCTTCGACGAATGGCATCGCATTCGCGACGGCAAGGCCCGCATCGTGATCGGGGCCCGCTCGGCCATTTTTGCTCCCGTTCGCGACCCCGGGCTCATCATCGTCGATGAAGAACACGAACCGGCTTACAAACAAGAGAACCCGCCCAAGTATCACGCCCGCGACCTCGCCGTGGTTCGCGGACACCTGGAGAAATGCACCGTTCTCCTCGGTTCTGCCACTCCTTCACTTGAGTCCTTCCGCAATACCCAGCTTGGCAAATACCAACTGATCAAGTTGACCGAACGAGCCGATGGCGCATCCCTGCCCCTCACTCGCGTCGTTGACATGAGGATCGAGGCGCGAAAGCAGAAAGGACGCGATGCCATCATCTCGGATATTCTTCGTACTTCCATTGACAAACGACTTGAGGACGGCGAGCAGGTCATCGTCTTTCTCAACCGACGTGGCTTTGCCCGTTCCCTGCAATGCCCACCCTGCGGGCACGTCATCGAGTGCAAGCATTGCGCGATCCCCTTGACCTACCACCGGTCCGAAGAACGTCTGGTCTGCCACATTTGCGGTCATCAGGCCATCGTCCCGCGCCTCTGTCCCAACTGCAACGACCCCGCTATTCGTTTTCAGGGTTACGGCACCGAGAAAGCCGAGGGCATTCTCCGCAAGGTCTTCCCGTCCGCCAAAGTGGCCCGGCTCGACACCGACACCACCCGACGCAAAAACGCCCTGCGCGACACCTTGCGCGACTTCCGGGCCAAAAAAATCAATATCCTCCTGGGCACCCAAATGATCGCGAAGGGGCTCGACTTCCCCAACGTTACTCTCGTCGGCGTTCTCAATGCCGACCTCTCCCTCTACGCGCCCGACTTCCGCGCAGGCGAGCGCACCTTTCAACTTCTCACCCAGGTCGCCGGTCGTGCCGGACGGGGACAAATGGCCGGTGAAGTGATTATTCAAACCTCCACACCGCATTCTCCGTCCATTCAGTTTGCCCGTCACCATGACTTCGAAGGCTTCGTGTCGCAGGAGTTGGAAGTGCGCCAGCAATTCTCCTATCCGCCCTTCACCCACCTCGCGCTCTTGCTGGCCCGTTCCAGCCACGAACGTCGCGCCGAGTTCACCCTGCAAACACTGCATCGCAAACTGACTGAAAACCTCCCCGGCGAGATCCTCCTTGGCGATCCCATTCCGTCGCCCCTCACCAAGTCCCATTCACAGTTCCGCTTTCAACTCCTCATGCGCGGCCCCAACGCCCGCGTCCTCTCCCACCATCTCAACAAAGTCCTCAGAGCCACCCCAACCCCCGAAGACGTCATCGTCACCGCCGATCTTGATGCGTATGACTTGGGGTAGCTGAACTCCAATTGAGCTTGGACTCTATTCCGGGGCAGACTCGTCAGGCGAAAACTGCCAGTGCATCGATGCTTCTTCGTCACCATAGCGTGATTCGATCGAAATCCTGGGGCGCCCATCTGGAGCCAACCTGTAATCAACGTTTCGCAAATCGATTTCATCACCAATTTCGCCCAAGGTGTCAGGATACTTCCCGTTCTCGATCAAGTATCGTTCGGCAGCTAAGTTCAACTTTGCCAGACTGATTTCATCGGCAGTTGGGCCGATCACTGACTCTATGATTCCTAGCATCATACTGACGGCCTGACTGGAGAGAGCACTTTCATCAAGATCTGCTTGCTCGAAAGAATCCCAAAATTCTAACATCTCCACCTTCTTCTTGGAACGAAGTGCCTCAACCAAACCAAGATAGCCCTCCACCATGCGTGCCATTTCACGCACGACTCTCCCCTCAGGCCCGTAGTGAAGAGTCCACTCTGAAAAGTTGGCTGGCTCGTATCCGTGGGTTTGTCCTCGGCTCAGATCGCTCAAGGCTTCCACAACAAAGGAAGTTTCAAAACAGATCGTTGACTCCATGACGCGGTAGAGGTCGACCTGGTCAAGCATTTCGGTCAGTTGTGCAAGTTGAGAACTGCTCCACACTTTCAACCGCAGACCTTCCCAAACCATGGTCAACTCTCTACCGAGAATTCCCATCGATACCACGGAGGAAACCATCGAGGGCCCTTCAAGCATGCGACGCAAGCGATCAATCGCTTCGAGTCGATCCAGGGCTTTTTCAGCGTTTCCAGATCTGAGAGCGATCAAGATCGAATCGGCGATGGCATTGCTCAGCTCAGGCACCTGAAGGGCAACTTCGCCTACTTCCATCAGCTCTGCGGTTGCATCGGCCCGGCCTAGGAGTAGACCCGGCCCAGCTTGCTGAATCGCCCCAACGATTGAGTCGATTCGACTTTCATCATCTTCTGCAAGCTCAACGACTTTTTTCAAAGCCTCCTCCTCGGTGATCTCTTCGGTAAAGTAATCCCGCAACTGGAAGGATTCCCCTGTCTCAGGATTCAGGTCGAAGCCAACGAAAAACTCCTGCAGTTGCTCCTTCCACACTCCGAGTCGCTCGCCTTCTTCCTTCTCAAGTTCTGCTGCAAACACCGGATTGAGCAAGAGATTCTCCTCATCCGGAATTTCCGGACCGGCGTAGTCGGCGCGGTTGAGCGACACTCCCACTGCTTCGGCGCGGGCTTTGGCTTCCTCCCAGGCCCGTGCGCCTCGCCAGTTTTCAAACCACCACGCTGCGGTGACGAGGACGATGACGGCAATCAAACCCCGAAGAAGCCACCGTCGAACTCTTGCCCACTTTTTCACGACAAAAATCTGGCGCACTCCTCGGAGTGCGCCAGAGCAAATCTATAAAAACCGTTTTCGGTCTTACTTCTTCACATCCCAACGAAGGATGCGGCCCCACTTGTTCCACTCGGTGGTGACGACGTTGCCGTCCTTGTCAAAGGTGGCTCCGTGAGGCGAGGTGGTGATCCCTTTGCGCCACTTGGCGGGAGCGACGTTGTTGGTGTTGAACTCCTTGGGATTGTCGCTGGCGCCGAGGCGCTTCACGAGCTTGCCTTCCTTGTCGAAGATGGACACTCCGCTGGCCAGCTGGGCAACGCACACGTGGTCGCCGTGGAAATCAACATTGCAGGGACGGGCTACTCCGGTGGCGAATACCCCGATGAAGTTCCCCTTGAGGTCGAGGTGCACGAGACGGTCCTTGCTGCGGTCGCAAACGAGCACGCGGACCGGATCGTAGCGATGATCAAAGCCAAACTTGTGAGCGGTGCGGAACTCATAGGGAGCTTTCTTCCCTGCGGTCACGCCTTTGTAAGTCCCCTTCTTGTCGAACATGAAGATGCGATCAGAGCGATAACCATCGATAATCCAGATATCTCCGTTGGGAGCACTGTCGGCATGGGTCAGGGCAAACTTGGTTCCCACTTCCTTGGGGATGGCCGAGAGAGGGATCTCAAGGAGGACCTTTCCTTCGAGGTCGAGCTTGAGCAAAGCGGTTTTGGGGTCGCCCAGACAGGCCGCATAAATGACGTCCTTGCCGTCCTCTTGCACGATGGTGAACCCGTGGTGGTTGTTACGGGCATTGGGAAGATTGCGGAGGTATTTTCCGTCCGCCGAGTAGACCTGGATTCCGGCTTTCGGACCTCCGACAATCGAAACGTAGAAGTTTCCTTTGGAATCCACGTCGATTTCTCCGTGGGAGTTTCCGATATGCTCCAGACCATCGGGAGTCTTCAACCAACCTTCGTGATGGTGGAATTCGTGGGCAGAGGCAAAGGTGGCGACAGCAGCAAGAACGGCGATGGTCTTCATTTCCCTGCGATTGTTAGCGACTCGACCGCGTGAGGGCAAATCCTGAATTTCTGAATCAATCCTGAGCCCTGACCACCGTTCACGGTTCTCTTTGCTTCCAAATCTGCCTTTGCCAGAACCCCGAAAATCGAGTAAGCGACCCGCCGAAACCATGCTCGACATCAAAGTCATCCGCGAAAACCCCGACCTCGTCAAAGAACGCCTGGCCACCCGGAACGATGATTCCGCCGGTCTGATCGACGAGGTTCTCGCCTGCGACGAAACCCGTCGCAAAAACGAAACGGCCAAGCAGGCCCTGCAGTCCGAGCGCAAATCCACTTCCAAGGAGATCGGAAAACTCCGTGCCAACGGCGAGGATTCTTCGGCCATCGAAGCCGAGGTCAAAAAGATCGGCGAGCAGATCAAAGCTCTCGACGAGGAGGCTTCCACCGCCGCCGATCGACAGGAGGAGCTTCTTCTCAACATCCCGAATCTCCCTCACGAACAATGCCCGGTGGGATCCGATGAATCGGCCAACCCGGTCATCCGCAGCTGGGGTCAAAAGCCGGCCCTGATGAAAGCCCGCGATCACCTTGAGATTGCCGAGGCCAAGGGCCTGATCAGTTTTGACGACGGCGCCCGCCTCTCGGGTTCGGGCTTTGCGGTCTATCGTGGAAAAGGGGCACGCCTTCAGCGGGCCTTGATCCAGTTTCTTCTCGATCTCCAGAGCCAGGAAAACGGCTACGAGGAAGTCAACGTCCCCCACATCATCAAACGCGAATGCATGGAGGGAACGGGACAGCTTCCGAAGTTCGAGGACGATATGTATGGCACCGAAAACAACGAGTTTTTCCTCGCTCCCACCGCCGAGGTGCCGGTGACCAATCTCTATCGCGACACTCTTTTGGCGGAGGACGACCTTCCCATCAAGATGACCGCGCACACGCCGTGTTTTCGTCGGGAAGCCGGCAGTGCCGGACGCGACAACCGGGGCATCATTCGCATGCACCAATTCGACAAGGTGGAGCTCGTTCAGATTGTGCATCCCGATCACTCGATGGACCTTCTTGAGGACCTCACCGGCCATGCCGAAATGGTCCTGCAAAAACTCGGCCTTCACTATCAGACGATCGAACTCTGCACCGGCGACCTTGGCTTCAGCTCGACGAAGACCTACGACATCGAAGTCTGGGCTCCCGGTCAGGGAAAATACCTCGAAGTCTCGAGCTGCTCCTGCTTTAGCGATTACCAGGCTCGTCGGATGAAGCTGCGCTTCAAAGATGGCGAAGGCAAAAACCGTTTTTGTCACACCCTGAACGGATCCGGCACCGCGCTCCCACGCCTCCTCGTCGCTCTCCTCGAGCAATGCCAGGACGCCGAAGGCACCATCCACATCCCGGAAGCCCTCCAGCCCTACTTCGGCGAGGCCACCCTCTAGCAGGGGTCCCAAAACCCCCTCTGCGTCTTCGCGTCTCTGCGTGAGGCCTTTGGCTTGTTGATTCATCGCAAGGAATCATCTCACAAATCAGTGAGAGGATCGTTCGTCCCTCGAACGTATTCAGCACTCATCATGCGTGCCCGGATTCTCTTCCTCGTTCCCTTGCTTTTGCTCAACGCCTTCGCAAAAGAACCCGCTGCTCCCAACATCATCGTCATCATGGTCGATGACATGGGCTTCAGCGACCTCGGTTGTTACGGATCGGAAATCAAAACCCCTCACCTCGACTCGCTGGCGGCGGGCGGACTTCGCTTCACTCATTTTTACAATGCCGGGCGTTGTTGTCCGACCCGCGCCTCGCTCCTGACCGGGCTCTACCAACACCAGGCGGGTGTCGGCATGATGACCACCGACGAAGGGATCCCGGGCTATCGGGGATTCCTCAACAACAAGTGCGTGACGCTAGCCGAAGCTCTCAGTCCGGCGGGATACTTCACCGCCATTTCCGGAAAGTGGCATGTCGGATCGAAGCCTAGCCAATGGCCGTGCGAGCGAGGCTTTGATCGCTTCTACGGCACGCCACAAGGCGGAGGACACCATTACCGCAACCTTCCCGGTCGTGACCTCGTTCTCAACAGCACCATCATTCCCCTTCCCGACAGTTGGTATTCCACCACTGCCTTCACCGATCACGCGATCAAGTTTCTCGAGGAAGGCTTTGCGGCAAAGAAGCCCGTGCTGCTTTACCTGGCCTACACCGCACCCCACTGGGCGCTTCATGCTCCCGACGAAGCGATTGCGAAGTATCGAGGCAAGTACGCCAAAGGCTGGCAGCCGATGCGTGAGGCAAGATTTGCCAGGCAAATGAAGATGGGGCTCTTCCCCTCCGGAACCAAACTCTCGCCCCAGGATCCCAAGGTTCCTTCATGGGACAAGGTGAAGGACAAAGAGGAAATGGACCTTCGCATGGCGACTCACGCCGCGATGGTCGATCTCGTCGACCAGGGAGTCGGCCGACTGGTGGCGAATCTCAAAAAACACAATCAACTCGACAACACCCTCATCCTCTTTTTCTCCGACAACGGGGCAAGTTCGGAGAGCGGTCCCACCGGCTTCACCGGCAACCGCGGCGGCGATCCAAAAGCCCGCACCGGCACGCCTGATTCCTACAACAGCTTTGGGATTGCCGGAGCGAATCTTTGCGACACTCCCTTCCGCCGATACAAAAGGGAAACCCATGAAGGCGGCATCGCGACCCCTTTGATCGCCCATTGGCCTGCGGGCATGGCGAAAGAAAAGAAGGGATCATTGGTCACGACTCCGGCCCACATCATCGATCTCCTGCCGACCTTCCTTGATCTCAGCGGAGGGAGCTATCCGGCGAAACACCGGGAACAAACTCCCACGCCACTCGAAGGCACCAGTCTGAAGCCCCTTTTCAAAGGACACGACCTTCCAGAGCGGGCCTTGTTTTTCGAGCACATGGGCAATGCCGCCGTGCGGATCGGCCCGTGGAAACTGGTGCGTCCCAAAGGCAAGGCATGGGAGCTTTACCACCTTGGAAAAGACCGCACCGAGCTCAACAACCTGGCGCAGTCCAATCCGGAACGCGTCAAATCAATGGCTGCAAAATGGACGGAATGGGCCAAGCGGGTGAATGCGAAGCTCAGGAAGAAAAAGAAAAAATAAGCCAGTGACCCGGCGGAGCGGCAGTGCCCGCGAACCTTAAAATGTTAAAAAAGCAGCAATTATCCTTGATGCGAACCGCTGTTTTTCCAACATTTCATCCATGAAGGAAAAAGCGCCTGTTCAAACTTATGCCTGTCCGAAGCTTTGGGAATCGATGGAAGGTTCCGAAACAACCCGCTTTTGCGAATCTTGTGGTCATCACGTCCACAATCTTTCGCTCCTCGATCCGGAAACCCGTCGACAGTTGTTGGCCAAATCACGAAGTGAACGCGTTTGTGGAATCTTCTTCAAGGATCTCGAAGGGAATCTGGTCACGGCGGAATCCGAATCCGAGCTCGCAAAGAAAATGCGGCTGATCCGTCGGGCGGCCATCGCAGCGGGAGCCATCGCCCTGTCATCCTGCGCCTCACGAAAGGAGGAAATCCCGCTCCCTGGAATTTACATTCCGTACGATGGTGGGAAGTAACGAATCCCGCAAAATACTTGCGTCCCCGTGATTCATCGCTAAAAACGCCGCCCCGCGTGGCGAACTCACTGAAAATCGCGCTTCCGAAAGGAAGCCTGCAGAAACCGACCCTCGATCTCATCGAGAAGGCCGGCTACAATATTTATACCTCCGATCGCGGCCTTCGTCCTTCGTCCGACGACGACACCCTGGACATTTACATGATCCGGGCGCAGGAAATCGCACGCTATATTGATCAGGGATTCATCGACTGTGGCATCACCGGTCTCGACTGGGCCTACGGTCACGACGGCGAGCTCGTTGATCTTGCCGAACTCCCCTACTCACGCGCCTCCACCCGTCCGACCCGCTGGGTTCTGGTGGTTCCTGAAAACTCTCCCATCAGAACGGTCGAGGATTTGGAAGGAAAGCACATTGCCACCGAAGGGATTGAAATCACCAAGCGCTACCTGGCTGAAAAGGGAGTCAATGCGAGCGTGGAATTTTCCTGGGGAGCGACCGAGGTCAAGGTGCCCGATCTCGTCGATGCCATCGTCGACGTGACCGAAACGGGTTCCTCTCTTC
>JASFWU010000210.1:0-5361 GCA_050049035.1 Akkermansiaceae bacterium
GCGAACGGTGGAAAGGAGGTGGCCCGTATCAAGACGTCGGACTTTACCGGTTGGGGGATCATCAAGGGACACTACTACACCGGGGGCGTGTTTTCCCTTCACTTTGCCCCTGACGACCAATCACTCTATCTCGCCGGGATGGGGAAAACCACGGATCCGGCGGCAGGCAACGGCAAGCAACTCTGGCAGAGGTTTCGCTGGAAAGAGGGCTTTCGCAAGATCGGTGAAGCCGCTGGTGGCGAGATTGGCCAAGGTCTCATGGAGACCCTCACTTTTCACCCGAAAGGAGACTTCTTCGTGATGGCCGGACGCCTTTTCAAAGGGGATTGGAACGCGGCTCTTTTTGATCACCAATCAGGTTCGAGGCTTCATCACCAAAATGTTGGTTTTCGCGTTTCGACCTCCGCTTTCACCGAAAACGGCAAACACCTCTACCTGGGGGGAGGAGTGAACCAAGGGCGCCCCGAGGAGAATAAAGAGTGGGGGAGGGTCGTGATTTACGAGGTGGGGTGAAGTCCTTCCCTCCCTTGTCTTCGGATTGTCCAATTAGGCTTCATCTTGGGGGTGATTTGTGGCGGGATACTTGCAGCCCGGACCGGATCTCCGGGTGTGCTCCAACCATGTTTGAACAAACCTTCAAAAACCTCGACGACGTCCTCTGGAAAGAGGCCGGGTGCTCGTCGGAACTGGACTACACCGAGCAGACCTCTTGGCTTCTCTTCCTGAAATACCTCGACGACCTGGAGCAGGAACGAGCGCAGAAGAGCGAGCTGGTTGGGCAGAGTTACGAGTTCATTCTCGATGAGGCTCATCAATGGTCCACCTGGGCCGCTCCCAAGAACGAGGCGGGCGAGATCGACCACAATGTCGCCCTCACCGGGGACGATCTCATCGACTTCGTGAACGGTGATCTCTTTCCCTACCTCAAGGGCTTCAAGCAGCGGGCCACCTCACCCGACACCATTGAATACAAGATCGGCTAGATCTTTGGGGAGATTGGCAACAAGTTCAGTTCGGGATACTCGCTGCGCGACGCCCTCGATCTCATCGACGGCCTGCGCTTCCGCTCGCAACAGGAAAAGCACGAACTCTCCGACCTCTACGAGACTCGCATCAAGAAGATGGGGAATGCCGGACGCAACGGCGGGGAATACTACACCCCGCGCCCCCTCATTCGCGCCATGATCCGGGTGATGAAGCCGCAACTCGGGGAGCGCATTAGCGACCAGGCCTGCGGCTCGGCGGGCTTCCTTTGCGAGGCCTACGACTACCTCCGCCACGGACCCGACGGGAAGAGCGGCAATCAACTCACCGCGCGCCAGCTCGAAACGCTCCAGACGAAAACCCTCTACGGCAAGGAGAAGAAGTCGCTCGCTTACGTCATCGCGATCATGAACCTCATCCTGCACGGGGTGGAGGCTCCCAACATCGTGCACGGCAACACCCTCGCCGACCACGATGAGGACGTGCAGGAAAAGGACCGCTTTGATCTCACCCTTGCCAATCCGCCCTTTGGTGGCAAGGAGCGCAAGGAGGTGCAGCAGAACTTCCCCATCAAGACCGGCGAAACGGCCTTCCTCTTCCTGCAACACTTCATGCGCTACCTCCGCGCGGGCGGAAGGGCCGCCATCGTCATCAAGAACACCTTTCTCTCGAACTCCGACAACGCCTCGGTGGCCCTCCGGAAGGAACTGCTGGAAAACTGCAACCTCCACACCGTGCTCGATTGTCCCGGCGGCACCTTCCAGGGCGCGGGGGTGAAAACGGTGGTGCTCTTCTTCGAGAAAGGCGCGCCCACCCGGCAGGTCTGGTATTACCAACTCGACCCCGGCCGCAACCTCGGCAAGACCAACCCGCTCAACGACGAGGACCTCAAGGACTTTGTGGAGAAACAGGCCACCTTCGCCGACTCGGAAAAGAGTTGGTCGGTGGAGGTCTCGGAGATCGATCCAACGACCTGGGACCTCTCGGTGAAAAACCTCAACGTCGAGGAAGAAGCCCCGCTCCGGGCACCGGATGAGATCATCGCGGAGATTCGGGAGTTGGATGAGGAAGGGGAGGAGATTTTGAAGGGGATTGAGGGACTCGTAGGGAAATGAGTGTGATTGCGGCGAAAAGATTCAGCCTTGAAAACTGGAAGCATGCCGATCTTGGCGACGTGGTGGAGATTCAGAATGGGTTCGCTTTTAAGAGTAAGGACTATCAAGATGCCGGTCATTTCGTAATGCGAATTGGGAATGTCCAAGATGGCCACATTTCCCTCGATAAGCCGAAATTCGTTCAACCTACCCAGAAGGAAGCGCGATTCATCCTTAACCAAGGGGATATTCTGGTTTCTTTAACAGGGAACATTGGAAGAGCCGGGATGGTTCAGGAAAAGCATCTTCCAGCAGTTCTAAATCAGCGGGTAGCGCGAGTCACCCCTTCAGATTCTTCGATTCTTAAACGGCAATTTCTTTTCTACTTTCTTTCATCACGAGTATTCAGAGAAAGCCTGTCAATTGGGGGGCATGGAGCCGCGCAACAGAACGTGAGCACGAAAGAGATGGCAGCGTTGCCATTTCTTCTCCCGCCCCTCCCCGAGCAGGAGCGGATTGTGGCGATTCTGGATGAGGCCTTTGAGGGGATCGCGACCGCCACCGCCCACGCCCAACGCAACCTCGACAACGCCCGCGAACTCTTCCAAAGCGTCCTCCAATCCACCTTCGAGCAAAAGGGCGAGGATTGGGTGGAGACGACGTTGGGGGAGGTAGCGACGAAGATTGGGAGTGGAGCTACGCCGCGAGGTGGACAAGCTGCCTATAAACCCGAAGGCATCTCTCTCATCCGCAGTCTGAACGTCTATGATCGGGAGTTTAGAAGCAGCAAACTAGCTTTCATTGATGGGGAACAGGCGGAGAAATTGAAGAATGTCATCGTGAACGAGGGGGACGTTCTTCTCAATATCACTGGTGCGTCAGTAGCGCGGTGTTGCGTCGCACCGTCAGCATATTTGCCGGCAAGGGTAAACCAGCATGTTTCGATTATCCGCCCAAAACCTGAGATGCTCGATTCTCGCTTCCTCAATCAACTCCTGACATCAAGAGTCTACAAAGACATGCTTCTCGGCATCGGGGGCGAGGGTGGAGCAACTAGGCAGGCAATCACCAAGGCTCAGATTCAGTCATTCCGAGTTGCCCTTCCGCCACTCAACAAGCAAAAATCCATCGTCCAAAAACTCGACGCCCTTTCCGCCGAGACCCGCCGTCTCGAAGCGGTCTACCAGCGCAAGCTCGCGGCCCTCGCCGAACTCAAGCAATCCCTCCTCCAACGCGCCTTTGCGGGGGAGCTTTGATTTTCTTTTCTCCCGAGATTTTCGACTCACACTTTCAGCCAATGACCGTCCGCTACCATTTGGGAAAGTTCCCGCCACCGGAACTGGATTGGCCTCGTCTGATTCCTTTGATCGGACCAGCCAATGCCGGACTGGCTCGCTACGATGGCTTGCTCTCCGCCATTCCCAATGCGCAAGTTTTGCTTTCGCCCCTCACCACCCAGGAGGCTGTTCTTTCCTCCAAGATCGAAGGGACCCACGTCACGATTGGCGAGGTGCTCCAGATCGAGGCCGGCGATGAACCGGAAGGAATTCAACAGCCTAAGCGTGACGATGCCGAGGAGGTGCTCAACTACCGCAAGGCGATGCGGGCTTGCACCGAGGAGATGAGAGGCCGGCCATTTTCCCAGCAGATTCTCAGGACCGCCCACCATCACCTCATGCAGGGCGTTCGTGGTCTCGACAAATCACCCGGCAGCTACCGCACGGAGCAAAATTGGATCGGCCCGCCCCGTTGCCCGATTGAAGAAGCGAGTTTCATTCCCATCGGTGTCGAACAGTTGCAAAGTGGAATGGACCAGTGGGAAGACTATCTCAATCGTGATGAGGAGCCGGACGTTTTGGTACAACTGGCGATCCTCCATGTGGAGTTTGAAGCCCTTCATCCTTTCAAGGACGGCAACGGTAGGCTTGGTCGGATGCTTCTTCCGCTTTACCTTTTCCAGAGGAAAGTCCTGACCAGTCCCGATTTCTACATGAGCGGTTATCTGGATGCTCATCGTGAGGAGTATCTCGAACGACTACGAGCGGTGTCGAGTAAGGGCGACTGGACCGGATGGTGCGCCTTTTTCCTGGAAGGTGTGAGACAACAGGCGGCGGCGAACGAACGGAAAGCACGTGAGATTCTCGCTCTGTATGATCGCTTGAAAACAGAAGTCGTCGATCTCACCCACTCACAACATTCGATCCGGGCCGTTGATTTCATTTTCCAGACTCCGATCTTTTCCGGTCCGATGTTCACCGAATTCTCAGAGATTCCCAAGGCCACCGCAGCTCGGATTTTGAGCCTCCTTAGGGACAAGTATCTTCGAGTTCTTCGACAAGGCCGGGGAAGAAGGCCTTCCTATTATGCTTTTTCTGAGTTGCTGAATCTCGCTGAAGGAAGCGATATCTTTTGAGTCTCACCCGTTAAAAGTTAGGAGGTTTCCGTCTCATGCAAGGTGTTTTGTGAGACACAAAGAATCTTGTTAATATCTTGTGAGACATAATTCTCGAACCCTTGAAATGAACGAAGCTGAAACCCGTGCCGAACTGATCGACCCTGCTTTGAAAGCGGCGGGTTGGGGTGTGGTAGACGGGAGCCGGGTGCTGCGGGAGCGGAATTGTCAGATCAATCTGGGGCGGCTTCAAGGAGCCGGTCAACGGAGCAAGCCGGAGATTGCGGACTACATCTTGGTCTACCGCAATACCAAGCTGGCAGTGGTTGAGGCCAAGCGGAGGGATCTTCCGGTCACCGAGGGGGTGGCGCAAGCCAAGCAGTATGCCGGGAAGCTGGAACTGCGCTTTACCTATGCCACCAATGGTGAGGGGATCTACGAGATCGATATGACGACCGGAGAGGAAGGGCCGATAGCGGCTTTCCCTTCGCCGGACGAGCTTTGGCATCGGACTTTCTCGGAGGAGAATGAATGGCGGAATCGTTTTGCGGCTATTCCCTTCGAGGACAAGGGAGGGTTTTTCCAGCCGCGCTATTATCAGGATCTCGCCATCCAGCTCACCTTGGAAGAGATCGCCAAGGAGCGAGACCGCATCCTCCTGACTTTGGCGACGGGGACGGGTAAAACCTTCATCGCTTTCCAGATCGCCTGGAAGCTCTTTCACGCTCGGTGGAACTTGAGTGGCGAGGCGACTCGACGGCCCCGTGTTCTTTTCCTGGCCGACCGAAACACCCTTGCAGATCAGGCCTTCAATTCTTTCTCAGCCTTTCCGGAAGACGCGCTGGTCAGGATTGCACCTGATGAGGTGAGGAAGAAAGGCTCGGTGCCGAA
>JASFWU010000076.1:0-9696 GCA_050049035.1 Akkermansiaceae bacterium
ACGAAGGCTTGGTCCAAATGGTTCCCGGGCGCAGTTTGCGCGTGTGACCCGTCGTTCACCGTTCCCAATTCCAGCGCTTCGTCTCCGGCGACTCCGGTGGTACCCATTCCTCCCGTGGTAAGAAAGGCCGGCCCTCCCAGGACTGCCTCCGGAGCGTTACCGGTTTGATCGAGTGATTGTCCGTCAAAATTATAGTAGGCCAAGAGGGTGAGTCCTTCAGAGCCCGGAGCATCCTGACTGTCGGTGGGATCATTTCCGAGGTTGATCTCAATCAGATCGTCAAAGGTATCACCGTCGGAGTCCCTGTTGTTTGGATCAGTTCCCGGTTGATTGACATCGACAAATGGTTCGGTAGGAACCTCGACTCCGTCGGACAGACCATCACCGTCGGAATCCGGATTTTGCGGGTCGGTTCCGGTATCGGAGGCGCTGACGTAAATCCCGGTGTTGCTCTCCACCCCATCCAACAACCCATCATTATCGAAATCGTCGTTGTTGGGTTCGAGGCCGGCGTCAAATTCCTCTTGGTTTGTCAGACCATCGGAGTCCGGATCCCCGGCCGGACCATTATTGATGTCAACGGAACCATCATCGTTTGGTGAAAGACCAAAAGCCGTTTCCCAGGCATCCGGCAATCCATCGTCGTCTGCATCATCTGGTGGAGTGGCGATATCCGAGGGGCGCGCGGTTCCGTCTGTGAGTTGAACGATTTCCGCCTGGGAAAGGGTGCCGGCGTAGATCGCGAACTCATCGAGAAGGCCGGTGAAGTTATTGTTTCCCCCACCGTTGGCCCCAATGGTTACGATTCCGGAAAAGGCATCAAGCGCCTCGGCTCCTGCCGAGTTGGCGACCAGCAGACCGTTCACCCAAATCTCCTGATTGCCGTTCTCATCGCGCTGGACCACGATGTGCTGCCAGACATTCGCTTGAATCGCACCGGCAGCGGTGAGCCGCTGGGTGGGTCCACAACAACCGGATTGGTCAAAGTAGAGGGTCTGGTCACTCCACGGAGTGTGAGCCTGGAATCCCCTTCCATCCGCTGCGGCCGAGGGAGAATCAATCCAGAAAGCACTCGAGGCATGGAAACCTCCGACCCCGTCACCTGAATTGAACTGCCAAAAGGAGACCGACATGGCATTCAGGGTTTCTGCCAGATCGAGATGGGAACCAGCCGGAACCCGGGCATATCCTCCGGACCCGGGGAAGGTTCCAAAGTCGAGTGCATAGTCACCATTCGCACCTGAACGACCACCGGCATCCGCTGAAAAAGAAGCGGGTGCGTTGATCGCGGCGGCTGGTGAGATTCCATCAGCAGCGGGCACATTGGTGGGATCCGATGGGTCATCGAAGTCATAATAGGCCAGCAAATCGGCTCCTGTGGCCAGGGCGGGGAGGAGGGCACAGCAGGCAAGCCAGTGCATGTGAGTGGGTTTCTTGGGAGTCATTTTCAATCTGTGGTTTGTGGTTCTTGAAGAGTCTGGGCCTGATCCGGAGCAGTGCAGACGAGAGGTATCAGGGCGAGCCAAGCCGGAATGTCGGACGGCGCGGTTGATCCATTCAACTCGAGCTTCCCGAGATTTCGGTTCTCCTAGAAAAGACCGTCTTCGCCTGGAGATCCTGAGGAGGAAATTCCTCCCACCGTTCGCAGAACCCCGGAGAAGGTGGTTACGATCGGCGCCGCTTTGCCATCAGGAGGCCTGCACCAAGCAGACCAAGCAAGGCGGAACCAGGCTCAGGAATAGGATTGGTCGAAAAATTCTGGATTTCGGCAGGCGTCAATGCCCGGTCAAAGACCGCGAAATCGTCAATCAATCCGTCGAAGCCATTGTTGGCATTGTTGCCCTCCGAACCAATCGTGATGATTCCATTGAACGCATCGAGAGCCTCGACTCCGGTCGAGCTGTTGGCCAGAGCCCCGTCGATCCAGATCTCCAAGTTTCCGTCTGCGTCCCGTTGAAAGACAAAATGTTGCCACTGTCCGAGAATCACGCCTGTGGTGGTGAGTCGTTGGGTCGCACCACAACAACCCGATTGGTCGAAGTAAATGGTTCCGTCGGACCAAGTCGCATGAGCCTGAAATCCACGTTCATTGGCTCCGGCACCAGGTGAGTGGATCCAGAACGAACTACTGGCCTGAGTCGCATTGTTGAACTGGTGAAAGCTGACCGCCATCGCGTTGTTGCTAAAGGCAGAGTCAAGGTGGGTTCCGGCAGCCACCACCGCATTGGAGGCTCCTCCGGTCGGTGCCCCTCCCGCATTAGCTGAAGTGACGTCAAGAGCACCGCCAAAGCGGCCTGACATATTGACCACAGCACCGTTGTTCAGAGTGGCTCCCGAGGTATTCCCGGTGGCATCGCTCGCATCGCCATCGAAAGGAAGATGGACGAGAAGGGCCGCGTTAACTGCCTGGGGAAGAACGAGAACAGACAGCGCTCCAATGAATGGACAGTTGGTCGGAATGTTGAGTTTCATTTGTTGGGTGTGTATGACGGTCTCTCGTTTGCAGTTAGAAATGAGAGGCTAGAAGGCTATCCGAACCGATTTCGATTCGTCAAGCTCACAGATCGTTTTTACCGACTCAAATCAAACCTCCCGATCATGAGCGATCGGGCTTCTCCTTCACTCGAATGGATCGAGAGGAATATTGAGGCCGGATCACCCGCAAAAAAAAAGCCGACGCCGTGATGGGCGTCGACTTGATTGAGTTTGAATCAGTTGAGGCTCTATCGACGGCGGAAGGCAAGGAATCCAAAACCGAGGAGCCCAAACAGAGCAGACGAGGGTTCCGGGATGGCATCGCCGATTTCGAGACCATTGATAAAGACGTTGTGGGATGCGGACGGGCTGGAGGCCGCCACAACTCCGGTCAAGGTCAGGGCTCCAGTGGCATCGGTGGTGGCATCAAAGCTGACATTATAATCGCTCAGGCTGGTGGGATCCGGACCGCCGGGGAAAGTGAGCGTGCCGCTCCCACCTCCGCCACTCCAATCGGCCGAACGGTTGACCCCGGTTGGATTCGGATTCGAGCTGTCATCCCATCCCCAGATGATGATGGGATAAGTGGTCGATGGCATGAGCCCGGTGATGGAAATGCTCAACCCGGACCCTGGGTTCGACGAAAAACTTCCGTTGGCGAAAACAAAATCGCCCCACATCGCGGCCTCCGCTCCGCCACCGTTGTCACCCCGGGTCCGTCCATCGACAGTCACGGAACCAATGGCGGTTGTCGCAACGGTGACCGTTCCATCCGTGCCATTCCCTGAGGGAGCTGTCGTCCAACCGGCCTGGGTGGTGGGCGATCCTTGTCCGGGAACAGAGTCAAAATCAAAAAGAACCGTTGCCGGCGAAGAAAAAGTGCAAGCCGAGGCAATGAGCGAGAAGCTAAGGAGTTTTGTGTTGGTCATGTGAGTGTGGCTGGGTGTGGGACAATCCAGAATTACAAGAAGTTACAAATCGCAATTTTCCCGTCAAGGGTCAAACACCGTTCGCAAAGCGAACAACACGAAAGGGCTCTCATGCCCCGGTCTTCGAAGGTGACAGGTGACATCTTGACCCCTGATTGAAAATCTGTTAGGCCGCTTCGTTTCCCTCCCTTCTTCTACCATGATCCTTTCCAGCAAGCGTCAACACATTCTCAGCCTTCTCATGGCGTCTCAACTGGTCGTTCCGAATCCGGTCCAGGCCAACTACAGCGTGATGTTTCAGCAAGGAAGCCCGGTTCGGGTCAACGGGCGGGCCATCCCACTCGTTTATGAGGATGGCAGCGATGTGGAACTTCGGGAAGAGGCTCCCGATGCCAACTTCGATGGGGGCACCGGTGGTCCCGATGGTATCGACGGACCTCTTTCGGCAGCGGTTCTTGGAAGTGATGAACCCGCGGGGTCCGGAAGCGCCGCCGCTTATGCCCTGAAGTTCGGTGAGATCTTTTCCGGAAAATATGTTCCGCCTCCGGGGCCCGACCGCATTGTCAGTGCCTTTCTTATCCTCGACCTCGTCGATGTCGGTGATGAGCTCGAGATGAAGCTCGCCGCCACTGGCTGGGAGGAGGACTCCGTGACGTGGAACAGCTTCGGCACTCCGGGTGATGGCATCTCGAAAGCTGATGCCTCTGACTTACGCGATGTGGCGATCTACGGCCCAAGAATTTTAATTGATGTGACTGACGAGGTCGCGGGCTGGGCCGGACCGGGAGAAAACCACGGATGGGTTTTTCAATCGACGGGTCCCGACAACGTGGTGATCAAATCGAATCACTTTCGCGACCCCGGACTTTTTGGCATTGGACCGCCGGTCTGGATCCCCACCGGCGTCTGGGGAGTGCGGGACAGCGAAGGAGTTTTTCGTAAGACCGATGCCATGCTCCTGAACCAAGAGTCACTCGGAGCACCCATTCTCATCATCAATTTCGAACCCGAGGAAGGCTTCGGGCCTGGATTCGGAGTAGGCGCCGCTGCCGGACCCCCGCCGGGTTCCCCCCCGGAGGTCCGGGAGGAGGTGGACCTGGAGGAGGTGGGCCCGGTGGAGGACCTGGAGGTGGACCGGGTGGTGGCAGTGGTGGAGGAATGGGAGGCGCCACTCGCGATGGCGATGACTTTGTTTTTTGGTGGTATAGTTGGCCCGACACCAAGCAATCATCGGAGCTTTCCGACGACCTGAGAACCTGGGGCGAGGAAGAGGAGGCTTTTGAAGCTGGACCCGGATGCTTTCTGCGGCGTGTTCCCATCGTTGGTGGAGCTCCCAGGAAAAACGGACGAGCCAAGATTGTTGACGAAAATGGAGACGGGGCGCCGGACCGCAAAGGGGGAGTCTCTGCCACTGCGGGAGAGTCCTGTGCCGAGAACGCCCTGGCCGATCTCTTCGTCCTCGTTGAGCAGACCGGTCGCAACTTGCGGGAGCGCGACGAGGAATTCAACCGCACCAGTCATGCGCAGACGCTGCGCTTCATCGAGTTCATCTTCCTCTTCTCACAAAACTATGCTGTCGGTGGTCATGCCGTTCCCTTCGAACGAGCGGTAATCGGATTCCTCTCCGACCGCAAGGAGCTCAAGCCCATCCTGCCCAATGGTGAACTGAACTACGCCATCCTCAATCCCAACGAATCCCGGAGAATCATGAAGGATTCCCTGGCTTACATCCGCTACCTCGTTTGGTGGCAGCTGATTTATCACAGCGATCCCTGGGAGGACGAGGAAAAGGACCTCCTCCGCCAGTGCATCGATGACTTTGGCACCCTCTATGAACAGCTTTGCCAGCTCAACCAGAACCAGGGCAACTTTCTGGAAGAGCTCGTTCGCATTCAAAACCAGATCTGCCAGAAGTTCTTTCAAGCGAAACAACTCACCGGACATCCCCTCACTGATATCGCGATCAAGATCGTGAGCTGGGTTGCCAAGCGTGGCATCTGGGGATTGTTCAAAGTTATGCTCGCCGACAACTTCGGGAAGAGCTTTCTCGATGGCACTCTCGAAACGGTCAGCGGGGTGGCCGAAGTGATCCTGGAAATCATCAGTGGAATTTCCACATCCCTGGCTGCGGGCGAATTTGTCGAGGCCCAATGCAAATACAACGAAGCCCTCTGCGAGCTTGTTGATGCGGCCAACCAGCTTCCCAAGTTCCAGGTCAATGAAAGGCAGTTTCTCAACTATCAGCTCCTCCACTCCGCCAGCGTGCACGACCAACTGCACTCGACGGTTCTGGAGCCTCTTCTCGTTTGCTACAACCCCGACGGCGGACCAAACAACAAGGGGGACTGGGAAGCCCGATCGCTTCGAATCGTCGACGACGCGCAGGGAACTGGCGCGGACAACAACACGACCATCAAGAGCTACCTGCCTGGAGAAGCCACCGATGAAAGGTCCACCAAGGTCACACAAACCTACATTGAGATTCCCGACATCCAGCCCGACCAGAAGTGCTACCTCGTCTTAAACGTACGACGAATCTTCAAGAATGCGGACGGCGGACCAGGGCGGGAGAAACGCCAAAGCTACTTTATCGGAGTGGTGCAGAACACATGAAGGTTTCACTCGGTCCCGCTAGATAATATTGACCCAAGTGAAATTCGAACGGCTACCCAGACCTCACTGATTCGCAAGACGCCTTCACTTCTTCTCGCGATTTGTTTTCACATTTGAATCATAGGCTGAGTAGCCAACTGTTTCATCGATGATTGGCTTGCGGCTCAAGAGCAGGCGATAACCACCCTTTGACTTCAGGCAAGGAAGTCCTTTGGACCAACTACCGTCCTCCCACCTCTTTTCAGTGACTTTGAAAAGAAGAACATCCTTCAAGTCTTCGGGGTTCTTCATCACAACAACCAAGGGGAGTCTCTGCCAACCGGAGGTCAAATTGTCTCGATCTTTAAGTCGACTCACCAAAAAGTAGCGAATATTTCCATCGTAGTTCGATCTCACGAATGCGTGCTCTGGATGACAAGCTGGCCCGCTCGAACCGCTCCCGGTCCAATTGTACACCTGCGTGATCTGCAGATATCGCAGACTCTTTCCGCCCTTCTGAACGACCCCGCAGAAGAGTTCTTACGGCCGCTCCGGAGGCACTACGCTTGCTGGGTCTGCCGCAACCAATCCGATCAATGTGCTGGTAGGAAGAAATAGGCAAAAGAACTTTCTCATCATCCGATCAACTCTTCAGACCCAGAAAGTCTTGGGCGAAATACAGGCTGTGAATCAACCCAAAAGGAGCTCCAGCAGCTTCCCGTGGACGGCATCGTTCCTAACGAGCCCGGCAAATCTCTCCGCTCCTGGTCCGATCGACGTCAGTTGCGTGGGATCCGAGGTGTGCACGACTCCGGTCCAACCCGTTCCGGTAACATTCCCGACAATCTGCCCCAATAGTCCTACGGGATTTGAAAGCTGATTGCTCCACTCGGTGACCTTCTTTCCGCCCATGCGGTCCATGAGGGCCTGAAGTTCCGGCGGAGACGGCTTGAAGCCATACACCGACTCCATCAACCGCGTCATGGCCGCCGTGTCCTTTTTCTTGGAACGATTCCACTGACCCATGAACGCCTCGGCCGATCCCTTGATCCTCGCGATGCGTGAAAAGTAGTCGTTGGTCTGACGATACCCCGGACCAGTGCCGTTCAGGCCAGGGTTGGCGTTGCCGTGATCACTGGTGAGGATGACAAGGACATCATTCCTTTCGCCCACCATCTGGAGAATCTTCGCAACTGCATCATCAAAAGCCATCTGCTCATGAAGAATGGCGCCAATATCGTTTTTGTGAGCGGCGTGATCGATGCGAGCGCCTTCCACCTGCAGCAGAAAAGGGGCTTCGTCATCAAGAAAACGAGACAAGGCAGCCTCCGCCATTTCTGCAAGAGTGGGGACCTGCTTTTGCAACTCCTTGTCTTGTTGGTAATCGATCATGTAGGGAATGTACCCGGAAGAAAAGGTTCCCAGGATCTTCTTTGATTTAGACCTCAGCAGCTCGTCTCGGGATCCCACGACATCATAGTTCGCCTTGGCGAAATCACCGGCCAGGTCTTGTTTGTCCTTGCGTCCTTGCTTGTTAAAAAACTTTGAACCTCCCCCCAAGATCACATCCACGCGATTGAGATACTGCTCCGCGATTTGATCCTCTTGACCCCGGCTGGGAACGGTCGCGGCAAAGCCAGCAGGGGTGGCATGGGTGATTGTGGCCGTCGAAACCAATCCAAGCTTCACTCCCCGTGCCTGCAAGGTTTCGCCAATCGACGGCCGGGCTTTCCCCTCGGCATCAACATTAATCCGGCCATTGGGAACCCGTTTGCCGCCTCCCCAGGCACTCGAAGCAGCCGCCGAATCGGTTACCATGGAGCTGGCTGAAGCCGTGTCCATCAATCCAATGGCAGCCTTTTGTTCAGACATCAATCCCCACCAGGTCGTTCCTTTGCCTCGAAGCTGGTTTGAAAAAGCCTCGGTCATTGAAAGCACCCCGTGGCTCATGCCATCGGACACACAAAAAATGATTCCCTTGGGTCTCTTCGTACTTCCCGCAAGAGCGACCTCGTTTTGTCCCTGGGCTCCGCTGGTCCCTGCCAAAACTCCGGCGGCTCCTCCGGACAAGCTACCTTGAAACAAGCGACGACGTGAGATTCTCATGAGCTCGAGAAGATAGATCGAACAGGGTGTTGAAGCAACTTCTGAAAAGTTCTTCCCTTCAAAGAAGGGATCTTTTCATCAAGGCGAAGAAGGACACTTCGATCACCTGTGATGGCCTTGTCACGCGGTGTGACGTTGTTTCCTCCAATAGAGACCCGACCATGTTTCGTTCGGGAGAACTACCTCCCATCAGCCAGTCTTGAGCCGGGGCAGAGGTCGAAACAGTCACCCGGATGATCTGAATCAAAATTTTTACCATGACTCATGTTAAGCGAAACTGTCAGGCTCTCCAGTCTTCCGATCCGCTCAAGATACGAAAGTCATCCCTCTCAGGTGAGACGGGAAAACCGCCTGAAAGACCGTCAGTACTTCGTCACAGGTCATCGATGACCGGACCAAGTTTCATCGAAGCTTGTCTTGCCCGAGGTAGGTGAGGACGGTTCACTCTCCCCGAAAATGGTCGCGAGAATATGAAGGTCAGCATTGTTGGACTTGGACGGGTGGGTGCTGCGGTGGGGTTTGTTCTGACTCTCTACGAGCAGTGCGATGAATTGGTCATCATCAACCGGAGCCGCGACAAGGCGGACGCCGAAGCGATCGACCTGAGCCACTGCGCGGCCTTCGGGGGAACGATGATGACCATCCGCAGCGGGACTTATGAGGATGCCGCCGGTTCGGATATCGTCATCCTCTGTGCCTCTTGTTCGTTGAAACCGGGAAGTAGCGGAGACCGCATGGAGCTGGCGCAGAGCAACTGGGACCTTTACGGTGAGTTGATGCCTCAATTGCTGGAGCACGCTCCCGATTCCATCTATCTCGTGGTCGCCAACCCCATCGATGTCCTCACTTACCGGGTGCAAAAGCTCAGCAATCTCGACCCCTCCAAAGTCATGGGGACCGGAACGATCAATGACACCGCCCGCTACCGAAATGTCATCGCCCGTCGCAAAGGGATCCATCCCGTTGATATCCGAGGCTATGTCCTTGGAGAGCACGGTGAATCACAGTTTCCCACCATCAGCATCACCAACGCGGGAGGAGAGCCGGCCGACGACGAAGACGAGCACTGGGAAGCCTTCGAAGAAGCGAAGCACTCGGCCTACACCATCTACAAGGCCCGCGGTTACACCAACTATGCCATCGCAAAAACCGTTTCGATGATCGTGCACTCGATCCGCCACGATGCCCGGCACACCATGCCGGTTTCCCATCTTATCCAGGGATCGTTTGGCGTGAGCGACGTTTGCTTGTCCCTTCCATGCGTGATCGGGCGAAACGGAATTGAGCGCGAGTTGAAGCCCTCGCTCAGCGATCAGGAGATCAAGATGTTTCAAGATTCCGCCTCCTCGGTCCGCAACGCGATCACCCTTTGCGAAGGCTCCGAATGACCAGGGAACCGTCTCTCACAATCAGACCGCAAAAGAATTCGTTCCAGTCATAGTTTGATCGTCAGTGCCTTGCCTGCATTTTTGAGAAGCGTTCAGAGGTTCCCTAGACGAGGGATTTGATGAGTGCGGCCAAAAGTGGCAGTTCGGAAGAAGAGGAAATTCTGGCGGTGGCACCACCTGGAAGAGCGACTTCAAGAGTCGGTCTT